>JBBQRS010000006.1:0-81181 GCA_038214535.1 Anaerolineae bacterium | reverse complement strand
AACGATGACGCGCGACCAACTGTTCGCGCATTACCAGACTTACTACAAGCCGAATCATGCGATCGTCGCCGTCGCCGGCGATTTTCAGCCGGCGGAAATGTTGGCGCGCATCGAGGAGCTTTTCGGGGGGATTCCCGCCGGCCCGGAGAACAATTACGCGCCGACGAAGGAGCCGTTGCAACGCGGCGAGCGCCGCGTGACGGTGGAAGGTCCCGGCTCGACCATCTATGTCGAGATCGGTTATCGGGCGCCCGCAGCCACTGACCCCGATTACTTCCCGATGGTGATCCTCGACTCGATCCTGGGCGGGGCCAAGCCGATGACGCTTTGGGGCGGGGGCACGGGCAATCGCAGCTCGCGGCTCTATCGCGCGCTGGTCGAAACCGAGCTGGCGGTGTCCGCCTCATGCAACATGAGCGCGACCGTTGACCCGTATCTGCTTTCCTTCTCGGCCACTGTGCGCGACGGGCAAACGCCGTTGGCGGTCGAAGAGGCGTTCTTCACCGAGATCGAGCGGATGCAGCAGGAGTCGGTGAGCGAGGAAGAGCTGGCCAAGGCAATCAAGCAGACGCGCGCCCAGTTCGCCTATTCCAGCGAAACGGTGACCGATCAGGCGTTCTGGCTCGGCTTCAGCGAAATCGTTGCCGACGCCGAATGGTTCGAGACCTTTCTCGAAAACATCGCCGCCGTGACGGTGGAAGATGTCCAACGCGTCGCCCAAACCTATCTGGCGCGCACGCAACGCAATATCGGCTGGTATGTCCCCAACGGCAATGGCGGATCCATACCTGATGAGGGCGCTGACGGTCTGGAGGCCGACTGAATCATGCAAATTCACCCTTCGGGTCCGCGCTGGTTTGTTTCCCCAAAGGAGCCACGCGTCTCGTCTATGCCCGGCTCTGACGATGTGCTGCGAGCCACGCTGCCCAACGGCATCATCGTGCTGGCGCGTGAGAACTGGAACGCGCCCTCCGTGGCGATGCGTGGTTACGTTCAGGCCGGCAATCTCGATGAGCCGGAGGACCTGCGCGGGCTGGCTTCCTTCATGGCGACGATGCTCACGCGCGGCACGTCGCGCCGCAGTTTTGCCGAGATCAGCGACACGGTTGAATCGGCCAGCGCCTCGATGAGCTTCTGGTCTGAGGCCCACATCACACGCTTTGCCGGAAAGTCGCTTACTGAAGACCTCGACCTCATCCTCGATATCCTGTCGGACGAACTGCGTTACTCCACCTTCCCGGTCGAGTACGTCGAGCGCGTCCGCGGGCAACGACTGACGGCGATTCGTGAACGCGAAAATGACACCGGCTCGATGGCCGGCTTGGCGTATTTAGGAATGATGTACGGCGATCATCCCTACGGTCGCGACTCGCTGGGGACGCCCGAATCCAACGCGGCGATCTCACGCGATGCGATGGCGCAGTTTCACGCCGAGTACTTCGCGCCGCAAAACATGGTGATCACCGTCGCCGGCGCGATTGCCGCCGAAGAGGCCGTCCGCCGCGTCGAGGCTGCGTTGGGTGGCTGGGACGCGCAACGACCGGCGCGCGCGCAAATCCCTCCGCTGCCCGACCTGAATGACGTGCGCAACAAGTACGTGCTGGTGCCCGAAAAATTCCAATCCGATATCATCATGGGCTGGCGCGCGATGCGGCGCACCGATCCCGATTATGAGGCCGCGCGCCTGGCGAATACAGTTCTCGGTGTCTTCGGGATGATGGGTCGCCTGGGTGAAAGCGTCCGCGAGGCGCAGGGCATGGCCTATTACTCGTACAGCTCGTTGGCCGGCGGTAAAGAAACCGGGAGTTGGATCACCTCAGCCGGCGTCGCGCCGGAGAATGTCGAGCGCGCCTCGGCCTCGATCCTGGAAGAAGTGGCGCGGATGCGCGATGAGCTTGTGCCCGAAGACGAGCTTGAAGACTCCAAGCGATACCTGATCGGGTCGTTACCGCTGCAACTGGAGACGAACGAAGGCGTAGCGAGCCTGCTGCTTGATCTGGAGTGGCACGGCCTGGGTCTCGATTATCTCGAACGCTACACCAGCGGCATCGAGCGCCTCACGCCCGCGGAAATTCAGGCGGTCGCGGCCCGCTATCTGGTTCCTGACGCCTACGTGCGCGCCGTCGCCGGCCCCTGAGGTTTGCTTCGCATAGTAAAAGGCTGCCCGCGGTAAACCGCGGGCAGCCTTTTTTGTTCGCATTCCCCTTTGTAGTAACGGCTTTAGCCGTTAGGGGGACACCCCAACGGCTAAAGCCGTTACTACAAAGGGAAGCGATGTGCAGTTTTTAGGTCAGAGTCTCAGTTCGTCACGGTGAACGTGCTGCCGGCGCCACGGCCCCACACTTCGGGGAAGTACATCTGATACCCCGTCGGCGGTAGCGTCAGGTATGCACCTGGCAGCGTCGCCAGGGCTTGATAGGTGAAGCGATAGCTGCCCGGCGCGAGTGTGGTCGCGAAGAGCGCCGTCTTTGCGTCTCGCAGATCAACCGCCGTCGGCGCCCACCACCAGCCCGGTCGCGCTGCGTCCGTTGTTTCCATCTGTGGCCCTTCCAGCGCGGCGCTGGTCGTGCGCAGGCTGGTATCAATCGGCTCCAGCCCGGCCGGCCGCGGGTCCTCTACGATCAGGTAGTGCATCGTGCTTGGGACGGTGATGTCCACCACCACATCCACGACATCGCCCACTCGCGCCGTGGTGATCGGCGGGCAGGTCTCGCCTTCCGGTTTTCCGCAGTCCGCCATACGATAGTGCCGGTTCACGGTCATCCCGCGGTCGAGGGCTTCTACATCGGCGACCGGCAGATA
The DNA here is from genome assembly GCA_038214535.1 of Anaerolineae bacterium. GTDB lineage: Bacteria > Chloroflexota > Anaerolineae > CG2-30-64-16 > CG2-30-64-16 > JBBQRS01. The sequence continues at coordinate 78,379 of JBBQRS010000006.1, read as the reverse complement.
GGTGCGCAGGTACGCGCTATAGTACATCTGCCCCGGCCCAGCGCTGCGTGCGAGTTCCAGCGCGTTGGCGCGATCTCGCAGCAGTTCAGCCATCGTCATCTGGAGCAGCGTCGTCTCCTCGATCGTTTGCGGGGTGACGCTATCCGTCCCGATCTCGCTGTCGTTGAGCCGGACGGTCCACGTGTAGGCCCCTTCCAATTCACCCGACGCTGCCATCCAGTCCGTCAGCGCCAGGATGGACCAGACACTCTCCTGCGTTGTCTCCCAGTGATCCGCCTGACGGACGCTCATCAGCCAGCGCACCGCATTGGGGGCTAACAGGTTCTTTGGGTCGAGCTTCGCGATAGCATCCAGCACGATGGCCGTGGTTCGCACGTCCGTGTTCATGCTGCGATAATCCACGAACTCCTCTTCCCAGTGGGTTGAGGTTGCCGAAGTGATGGCCGCCGCGGAGAGATCATCCAGCAGCGTGGTGACACGCGCCGGCGCGGCATCGTCGCCGATCTTGTCGAGCGCCAGCGCCAGATACGCCTCAGCGAACAGGCTCAGCTTCTCCCTCTGTTCATACAGCGCGCCTGCTCGGTTCGGTTCTTCGACGCCTGCTTCGGCCAGTGCGTAGACCGCAAAGGCCTGCTGGTTCGCCTGCCAACTGCTCAGGCTCCCCGGCGCTTCGAGGTTTTGCTGTAAGAACTGCGTCCCGCGGTTCAGCACCGCCGGATCCACCGCAAACCCCGCCTCACGCGCCTTGGCCAGCCCGAAGACCACATATGCGGTGATCGGCACGTTGGACTTGTCCGTCTGCCACCAGCCCCAGCCGCCGTCTATGTGCTGCTTGCTGTAGATCTTCTGCAAGCCCACGCTCACGTCTTGTTCCAGTTGCGCCTTCAGGCCGGGCCGCTCGATTCCCAACTCGTTCAGCGCGAGATAGGTCGCCACGTTGGGCAGGAAGCGGCTCATCGTCTGCTCGACGCACTCATAGGGATAGTGTTCGAGATAGGTCAGCCCGCCGCGCATCCCTGCCGCCAGGCTCGGCTCGATGGTCACATCGAGGCCGCCGCGGTCCGGCTCGGCATTTTGCGGAACCAGGACGCTTTCCAGGCGCGTCTCGCCCGGCTCGACCTGCCCGCTCGTGCCCGTGACTTCCGGCGTGCTGTAGCGGTAGACCGGTAGCGTGATCTCGACCGCATCGCTCAGCCCGCCGGTCTCCGCACGCGCGGTCATCGTCACGACGACCGTATCACCATCGGTGTCAACCGTGACGGGCCACGTCAACTTCTGGCTGCCGTTGGCGGGAATCGTCGCCTTGACTTCCGCAGTCGTTCCGACCTTCATGCCGCTTGCCTTCAGAGTCGCGCTGATCGTCAGCGGCCCTGCGGTGCTGTTCTGGATGATCCCGCCGATCTCGGCGCGGTCACCATCCACAAAGAAGCGCGGCAGCGTGGGGCGGATCAGCAGCGGTTGCGTGGCGATCAGATCGCTCTTGCTCTGGCCGACCAGCGTCTCCGGCGAAGCGGCGCGCGCGTCCATCGTCCAGGTCGTCAGGTTGTCGGGCAGCGTCACCTTCACCTGCGCCTTGCCGTCCGTGCCGGTGTGTGCGCTGGCCTGCCAGAACGCCAGGTCGAGGAACTCACTCCGGACGGTCAGACCTTCCGGCCCGGCCCCTCCGCCTCCGCCGCCACCTTTGCCGCCTTCCGGCACCTGGGCGACCAACCGATCCACGTTGACCACCAGCGTGGCCGCAGTCTGGATACCGTTCGGTCTCTCGTTATAGAACCGATCCATCAAACTCCCGGCCGAGTCGTCAGCCAGCGTGAGGACGGCCTTGTCTACGAGCGCCAGCGAAACATCGGCGCTGACGGGTTTGCCCTGCCGATCGAGCGTTTGAATGTCATACGTCACTGTGTCGCGTGGCCCCGCTTGTGGCGCGCCGTTCTTTGCCGTCTCCGCAGTGCGCGGCGTGACCTTGACTTCCAACTCCTTATCCGCCACGGAAACCTTGAGCTCGGCCAGCCCGGCGCGGAACGACGGATCAGGCGTGGTCGCGTCCATCCCCTTGACGATCACCAGCGAGACGAACGCGTTCGGGGCGAAAGCGCTTTCCACGGGGATCTCCAGCACCTGGCTGTTGCCCGTGAGCGCGATCACCTTATTTTCGATGATGCTGCCGCGCTCGATGGTCAGCAGAGCGTTGACTTTCCCCTGATAGGGGCTGGCGACCAGCACGCGCGCCGTATCGCCCACTTCATACGAATTGCGATCCGGGATGAGTTGGATGCGGTCGTTGTTGTCCTGTCGCCATGACACGTAGCCCGGCCCCGTGACCCATACCCAGGCCGCGCTGCGGATTTGATGGCCCGCCCGGTCGCGCGCCGTGGCCTCGATCTTGTGATTGCCCGCCTGCAACGGCTTCCAGTTCAGGGTGGCCTCACCGGCGTAGTTGGTGCGCACCGTATCGGTCATGACCGCTGTCATCTTGGACCGGGTGACCCAATAGAAACGGCCGTCTTCGGCTTTCTCGCGCACGCTGCGCCATTCCACCTGATTCACTACCAACGTCACATCCTGATTTGCAACCGGTAGGCCTTGCGGGTCAACCGTGATCACCGCCACCTGCGCCGGTTGGCCGACCGTTGCCACGTACTCGGTCGGTTTCAACCCGATGTAGAACGCGCCCTTATGCACCAGCGCCGTGGCCTGTGTAGACACCGGCTGGTTGTTGGCGTCGGTGATCGTGATGTCGAACGTGAAGCGTTGGCCCTGTTTGAACTTCGAGATGTCGGCTGGCGCGCTGAACGTGAAACGTCCGTCTTTGTCGGTCCTGCCCTCGCCACGGCTTAGCTCGCCGCCATAGTAGGTCTGACCGTCATCGTACCAGTTCCAGTCGGTGAAGCTATAGCCCTCCTTGCCCGGCGGCGAGAAATACTGATCCGCCGCAAGCATGACCCATTGCACTTTCGCATCCTTCACCGGCCCGCCGAAGAAGTAGCTGGCCTGCGCCGTGATGTTGATCTGCTCGCCCTGGGTGTATTCCGGCTTGTCGGTCGTTGCGACCAGTTCATATTCCGGCTTGCGGTACTCCGCCACCTGGAATCCGACCCCGAAGCTGTTATCTTCTCTGAGCTTTGCGGTCAGGTAGTAGTAGCCCGTGGTTGCATCCGGCGCCAGCGTCAATTCGCCGTCAACTGTGCCTTGCGGCGTCAGCGTCAGGCTTTGCTCGATGACCACGTTGCCCCGGTCATCGTTGATCGTGACCGAGATCGCTTGGCCGGCATCCGGCAGGCTATATTGCGCGTCGCGGTCGCGCCGCACGATGGCCTTCCAGTAGACCGTCTGGCCGGGCCGGTAGATGGGGCGATCCGTGTACACGTAGGCGTTGTACGGCTGCCCGCTCGTCCCGCCGGACAGGTTGAAGTCCCACGGCGAGATGCCGTTCGACCAGTCGGACGATGCGACGCCGAACCCCCCGGTCTTCGTAGTTGCAATGGCGACCAGCGGTTCCCAGTAGTCCCGCGCCCTTATGTCCGTAAGATGGGCGAGCCCATCCTTGTCCGTGGTGATTACGGCGTCTACCTTGTCTTGGGTGTAAAAACGTACGTCTGCGCCCGACACGGGCTGACCACTTTTCAGGTCGGTGACCCACGCCAGCGCTTCATCTTGCCCCGTTTTTAGGACGATGTTGAGGTCGGTGCGGGCCAGGAGTCGCCGTGTGCTCATGGGGTCAATGCTGGCTTTGGCGTCTCCTGCCAGCTCCAGATAGTAGAAGCCCGGCGGAAGCTGATTACCCTGGGTATCTGTGAGCGGGACGCGGATCACGGCGATCCGGTTTGGGCGCGCCGTGGTCTTTTCCGTCCACGAACGGATGAGGTCATCCTTCTGCGGGGCGTAACGATCCCATGCTTCCCACTTCCTGGTCCCCGTCATGGAGAGATAGTCATCGAGTTCCGTGCGGTATAGTGAGAACGTGATCTTCGGCACGTTGCGATAGGTGATGACCGCCTCGGTGTTCGTGTATGCGTTGTAGGTCCCGATTTGCGCCGGGGTGTTGATCTCCAGCATCGGATCATAGTCGCGCGTGAGGAAGGTGACCTTGAAATCGTCGCCCAGGGTGTTCCCGTAAGGGTCGGCGACCTTGCCCGATAGCGTCACGGTATATGACGTGGCGGGCAGCTTGTTGAAATCCACCCACAGAGAGTTATCATACGGGTTGTAATTCGTATATACCCGCGTCGGTTTGGGTAGGATTGTCAGGCTATCCGTGATGAACGTTCCGGGGTTCATCGGGCTTTTGAAGTAGAACGTGATGCCGCCCATTGGGTCGGCCCTGAGATTACCCTCGCTGGGGTCGGTGCGCACGATTTCGGGCAGCGACACGGCCAGGAAGCCGCGCTTGCGGTTGCTCCTGTCGCGTAACGTACCCATCCGGCTGGCAGCCATCGCCGAAGTAGCAACCTCGGCGGTGTAGCGTTGGCCGTAGTCCAGTGCCTTACGCGGCTTGAACCCCATCACCATATCGTCCGCTTGCCAGGTGAATGCGCCCTCCACGGCCACGCCTGCATCATTGCGCAGGCTGAATGCCTCTTCTGTGGAGGCGCGGTCCATCGGCATTGAGAAGGTGACAGTGATCGGATTCTGAATCGGCAGGTTAGTGTTGTTTTCCGGCAGCCACCTGACGACTGTCGGGTCAGTGGTGCGGAAGTTGAAGACGACATCCTGTTCCAGCACGGCGCCGCGCGTGTCGGTCAGACCGGCCTTCACCGTGACGGAGTAAGTTGTCGAAGCCGCCAGCCCGTTTTTCGGTGTGAACTGATAGATGCCGGTGTTCAGCCACTCGCCGGTTCCCTCAACTGCTGGGCTGATGACCAGCGGCTGGGGCAGCCCGGCCTGACCACTCACGCCCGTCAACGGCACGACGGGGCGGTTGAACGCCACTGTGATCGGCCGGTTGACGGTGACATCGGTCGCGCCGTCCTCCGGCTGCGTACTGGAGACCTCGAGATAGCCCACCGTGCGGAAATCCTGAATAACCGGGGCGCTCAGTGTCAGACCGGCGGCGCTCTTTGCCGTGTCGGCTACGCTGATCGTATAATCGGCGGCGCGCTCGAACGCGTTCTTTGGCGTGAAGACCAGCTCGCGCCCGTTGACTTTCACCTCACCGGCGGTCTGTGGCGCGATCTCGAAGGCGGCCTGTGTGCTGGCCGGGTCCATCGGTTGATCGAAGGTGATGCGCACCGGCGCGTCCAGCGGCTGCTCCTCGCCGCGCGCCGGGCTGATGGCCGCGACCACGGGCGTCATGGGCGCGGGGGACGCGACAGCTTCCTGCGCCGGCCCCACGTCTATGGTTTCCGCACGGCTCGCGGCCGGCTGCGCTGCCGGTGCAATGGGCAGGCCGGAGCTACAGGCCGCCAGAATCAAATTGAGGACGAGGACGACATTCAGTAAGGATACGAATCGAACACGCTGCTTCATGCTTTCCTCCCCGAAAGAGACGGGCTACTCCACCACTTGAATGACAATCGGTTTGCTGATAATGCGACTGCCGTCGCGCCGGGTGGCGACAGCCTGTAGGGTGTGTACGCCGCGTTGCAGCGGCCACCATTCCGTATAATCCGGCCCGCTTACTTGCGCCAGTGTTGCGCCATCCGCGGTCAACGTCACTGTCGCCGAACGCAGTTCCGGCGCTACGTAAATGGAAACCGGCGCGGCCTGGCTTTCTCGCGGCAGTGACGGGTCAAGACGATAGACTCGATTGGCGTCAGGACTGGTAAGTGCCAATAGATCATGATGTTCACGCTCTCCTGATGCCTCGTCCGCCGTCGCGATTTCCGGCGGGGGCTGAGGGATGTTGTTCTCTCGGGCCCATGTCTGATACTCCGGCGGTAAGACCCAGAACGTTTCTGTGATGATCGCCTCCGGCGGCGTTTCCGGGCCCGCGCGCCGGCCTGTCCGTGCGTCACGCTCGACCAGGATATGAGACATGTCCGCTACCCGTGGCTGCGTGCCCTCGATAAACCACTCCGCGCGCCGCAGCGGGCAAGGAATCGTTTCGTCGGCGGTCGCGCGAACAAGCTGCGCCATCGGCGGCAAACCGGAGTCGGCGCAAATCTCGACTTGCGTCAAACCGTCCGGGACGGCGAAATCGCGCTTCGGCGCGCCCCGCAGCGCGGCCTGCATGAAATCATGCCAGACGGGGCCGGCGCCGCTGACGCCGCTCACGTCGAGCATCGGCGTGTTATCGGCGTTGCCCACCCACGTCCCGGCGACCAGCGTCGGCGTATAGCCCAGGGTCCAATTATCGCGCCAATCCGTGGTAGTGCCAGTTTTTGCTGCCGCCGGGAATCCCAGTTCGAGCGCGTTGCCCGGTCCGAACGAGGGCAGGCGGGCGTTATTGTCGCTCAGGATATCGGTAATCAGGTAGGCGACGCGCGGGTCGAGCGCCGGGCGGGGCGTCAGCGCGTCATCGTGCGTCGCATCATAGAGGACGCGCCCGTCCAGCGTCTCGATGCGCGCAATGCCGTGTGGCGTGACGCGCTGCCCGCCGTTCACAAACCCCGCATAGGCTGCCGTCAGTTCCAGCAGGCTCACCTCGCCGCCGCCCAGCGTCAGCGCCAGACCATACCGCGGCGCCTCTGTTTGATCCTGGCTCGCACTCCCCGCGGAGGTGGGTTGGGGCGCGCCGTCGGCGCGCCATGAGATGCCCAGCCGTTCCGCTTGTTCCAACAGGGCGTTCACGCCCACGGTTTGCAGCGCCTTGACCGCCGGAATGTTATATGAGTTTGCCAACGCCGCGCGTGCCGTCACCGGCCCGTGATAACGCCGGTCATAGTTTTGCGGCACGTAGGGGCGGCCTTCGTCGGTGGGGAAGACCGTCCGCAAATCCGCGATGAGGGTCGCCGTCGTCCACGGCGCGCGTCCGTCGGCGGTCGCTCGCTCCGGGTCGAACACCGCAGCATAGGTGAGCGGTTTGATGGCCGAACCGGGCTGCCGGCGCGTCAGCGTCGCGTTGACTGCGCCGCTGACGCGCGCGTCGAAGAAATCGGGGCTGCCCACCATCGCCGTCACCGCGCCGGTCGCCGGGTCGAGCGCTGCCAGCGCCGCGTTCTCGGCGCGGCGCGCGGGGTCGGCGGTCGGGTCGCAGTTCGGCGGCGCGATGCCCTCGGTGCATGGGCGCAGTTGCGCCAACCGCCGGCGCACAATCTGTTCGGCGAGGCGTTGTTGATCCAGGTCCAGCGTCGTGATCACGCGCAACCCGCCGCGGCTTAATGTCTCTTCGTCTACGTAATCCGTGAGTTGGTTGCTGACCCACATTACGAAGTGCGGGGCTTCGATGGGGAAGGGCGTGGCCGCGTAAGCGAGCGCCTCGCGCCCGGCGTCTTCGGCCTGCGCCTTGGTGATGTAACCTTCGCGCGCCATCAACGCCAGCACGACCCCCTGGCGGCCCTTCGCCGCGTCGGGGTTCTCGATCGGATTATAGCCGGTCGGATATTGCGGCAGCCCCGCCAGCAACGAGCATTGCGCGAGGTCGAGTTCACTCGCGCCGACGCCGAAATACGCCTGTGCGGCGGCTTCGATGCCGACCGCAAAGTGACCGTAGTATGTAGTGTTCAGATAGAGCGCCAGTATCTCGTCCTTGCTCTGCACGCGCTCCATGCGCCCGGCCAACCACGCCTCACGTAACTTGCGGCGCAGCGTGCGATTCTGACGTTCTTCCGGATCAAGATAGAGCCGGCGCGCGAGCTGTTGGGTCAGGGTGCTGGCCCCGGAGAAGGAGAACTTGCCCTCGCCCCCGCGCGCGATGTGCCAGGCGTCTTGCAAGACCGCGCGCCCGACCGCCAGCGCGTCTACGCCCGGATGCGTGTAGAACCGGCTGTCTTCGGTGGCGATGGTCGCCTGCCGGCAGGCGAGCGGGCTTGCATCAAGCGGCAGCGGGACGTACTTGTTCCCGTTCGGGTCTATCGCCTCATAGAGAGGCTGGCCGTTGCGATCCACGAACAGGATGCTCTGCGTGTCGGATACGGCGTCGGTCGCGTTGGGGGTTGGCAGGTCTGCAATGAGGCCGCGCCAGAAGAGCGCGCCTGCAAGCAGGAGTCCGGCGAGGATGACGCCGGTTCCGCAGGCGATAAGGCTGAGTGAGCGTCGAACAAGGCTTCGGGACATAAGTCAGATGACGCCCGAGGTGGGCGCGTTTCCGGCTGAGCGCCTACCTCGGGGTTGTTCCTAAGACGTTATACGCCTGTTTGTGGTTCCGGTTGCGCCGTATCATTTTCGGGCTTCGCGGCCCAGATGCGGCGCATTTCATCGCTGGCAGCAAGCAATTCGTCCAACGCGCCTTGCGCCGCCACGCGACCCTCCTTGAGTATAATGATGTGGTCGGCGCGACGCAATACCTCGCGTCGGTGTGACGTCACCAGACAGGTGAAAGCCTGCCCCTGCGTGCGTGCCGACCCGATGCGCTCCCACAGCGTGCGTTCTGTCTCCACGTCGAGCGCACTCGAAAGGTCATCGCAAACCAGCAGATCCGGCTCGCGCGCCAGCATACGCGCTGCTGCGGCGCGTTGCACCTGCCCGCCGGAGAGCCGAACGCCTCGCGGCCCAACCACCGTCTCGAGGCCAGATTCCAACGCCGCGATGTCCGGTTCAAGAACGGCGCGCCACACGGCAAGCTGTAATCCATCGGCATCGTCATTCGTTGTTCCCATCAGGATGTTCTCGCGCAGCGTCGTGCTGAAGAGCCGTGGCGTCTGCGCCACGTAGCCGGCTCGTCCGGCGTAGAATAGCGCCGGCAGGTCTGTCTTGATCTCACCATTCCATAACACGTCGCCGCCATCGCGGGGCAAAAGCCCGGCGACGGCGCGCAGCAGCGTCGTCTTCCCCGCGCCGACCTCCCCCGTGATGACCGTGAAGCTGCCGGCCTTGAGCGTGAAACTGACGTCATGGACGCCGCCCCCACTGGCGGGGTGTACTGCTGTAAGGTTGCGCGCCTCCAACGCAATCAACGGAGCCATACCCTTGACGGTCATTTCTGCCCGCGATTGTTCCGGTGTGACCAGCATCACCCGCAGTTCATCGGGCATCATCTCCGTGAGCCGGTCAACGACGACTTCCTGTTGTTTGAGGTCACCCACGAACGTGCCGAAGTACGACGGCAGCGCCACGGTGAACCAGAGATAGTAGGTGAACAGGGCGAAGTCGCCTACCGTGAACTCTCCCGCCGCCATCGCCCGCCCCGACATCAGCAAGATCAGCGCCATCCCCACGGTGACGGCGATATCCTGCATAGACCAGACAAACTCTTCCAGCAGGGCGCTGCGGATGGCCGCCTGGCGACGCGTCTCATTCACGTGCGCGAAGTGGGCCACGATGTGTTCCTCTGCCCCGGCCACCTTTACGGCCTGTACTGCGCTGAACAACTCGGCCAGAAAGCCGGTAATGGCGTCGTCTGCCAAACCGGCTTCTTTGCGATAACGCAGCATCTGGCCCCACGCAACGCGCGCAATCAGATAAGACGCGACCAGCGGCAGGAAGACGAACAGCGTGATGCGCCAGTTGATGCCGGCCATCACGATCACCGCGACCAGGAACGCAATGAGGTTGCCCGCCACGTCGGGCAGCCAGGTGGGAAAATCTCCCAACTCGGCCACATCATCGGTATAGCGGTTGACTGCCTCGCCCGGCGAGACCGGTGCGGTGAGCGCGCCCGGCCGCCGCAGGTGAGCTGCGAACAGGTTGCCGCGCATCCACGCGCCCACTTCCAGCCGGAACGTGTTTGATGCCCACGCCTCGCCAAACGAGGTCACATTGCGCGCCAGCCCGACGGAGATGAACAGGGCGATCAGCGCGGGAATGCCGAAGCTTACGGGGGCGTCGCCGGTGAGCTGGTTGAAGACCGAACGCTCGATCAGCCCCGGCAGCACCTGTGTGCCGAGGACTAAGACCTGCAAGAGCGCGTGCAGCCAGAAAGGCTGCGGGGCATAGTGCACCAGCCGGTGAACGTAGCCCCAGGTGTTCGGCGTTTGGGTGGATGGTTTTCCGTTCATGCCAGCGCCTCCTCAAGCCCAACGCGCAGCAGGCGGCTGAAGCGGGAATCCGGGTCGGCCGCCAATTCTGCCCTGACGCCATGTTCCACGATGCGCCCGCCTTCGAGGACCAGAATATCATCGGCGCGTTGCAGGGTCTGAATCCGATGGGCGATGACGATGGCCGTGCGCCCTGCGAACAGCCGGGCCGCGGCCCGTTCCAGCCGCTGTTCGGTTATCGGGTCCAGGCGTGAAGAGGCTTCATCCAGGATGACCACTGCGGGATCGCGCAGTAAAAGGCGCGTGAACGCGATCAGTTGCGCCTCGCCCGCCGACAAGTTACCGCCGCCGGTTTCGAGCATCGTTGACAGCCCGCCCGGCATCGCGCCCACCCAATCGCGCAGTCCCAGCGCATCCAGCGCGTTCCAGATTGCTTCGTCCGTCACGTGCGGGTCGAAAAGGGCGATGTTGTCGCGCAGGCTCGCGCCGAACAACTGCACGTCCTGTGTCACCATCCCGACGCGCTGCCGCAGGTCGTTCAGGCTCACGTCGCGCAGATCACTATCGCCCAGTCGAATCACTCCTGCATCAGGATCATACAGCCGGAACAGCAGCCGGGACAGGGTAGACTTGCCGCTGCCCGTGCGCCCCACGATGCCCAGCGCCCGCCCCGGCGCAAGTTGAAATGAGATATCTTGCAACACGGGATCGCCATCTTCACGCTCGGGGTCGTCTCGGTAAGTGAAGGACACCTTCGCGAACTCTACTCCCAACGAGCCTTCAGGCAACACGACGCCGGGCGCTTCTGCCACCTGCGGGTGCAGCGCGTAGAGTGATTCGATGCGTTCCAACCCCGCCGAGGCCTGTTGGAGATTGCCGGCTTCCTCGCGCAGCGCGTCCAGCGGCGAGGCCAACATGCTGATGTAGTACACGATGACGAACGCCGCGCCGATACTGACCTCGCCGCGCAGGTAGAGTTGCGCGCCGAGCGCCAGCCCCAGCCCGTAACCGACGACGTAGAGGGAACCGGTGATGGATCCGGCCAGGGCGCGCGCCATACGTGCGCTGCGTTCGGTGGTCAGCACTCGCCGGGTCAGGGCCTTCAACTGCCCCTCTGCGTATGCCTCTGCGCCGACGCCGCGGATGTCCTCGACCCCGGCCAGATACTCCTCGATGAAGCCGTTTTGGTCGGCCCAGGCCTGCCGAGCGGCGGCCCAGCGATGTGCGCCGTATCTTTGTAGGCCCGCCAGCGCAAGGAGCGCCAGCACAGCATAGCTGGTCAACACCAGCCCGGCGCGCACGTTCTCCCGGTAAAGAAAGACTAGGATGCCTACCGTCAGCAACGCGTTGGCGGCAGTCTTGAATACCGTTTGCGAGAAGAAATCGGCCAGCAGGCCCGGGTCGCCGTCCACGCGCTCGATCAGTTCGCCGGGCGTATGGGTCTTGTGGAATGACATGTCGAGCCGCAGGATGTGACCGAGCAGGTCGGCGCGCAGGGCGTTGGTGGCGGTCCAAGCGACTTGCATACTCGTGTATGCAGCGGCCAGCGACAGACTGCGCGCCGCTAGCCCGACGACCAGAAAGACCACGCCCGCGATCAGCAGGCGGCTCAGCGGGCCGCCCGCCTGCGCCGTGTCAATGAAGTAGCGCACGACCTGCGGATTGAGAAGCTGGAGCGCGATGCCGGTCAACAGCAATGCTGCCAACCCGAAGACGCGTCCCTGCTGCGGGACGAGATACTTGCCGAGCATCTTGCGATGACCGGCGAAAGGAAGCTGCATGGAGAACTCCTGTGCGTTAACGACGAAAGCCACGGGCAGGCCGTGGCTTTCGGGTGGCGCGAAACAACCACGGACGTGAGCGCGCCCGTGGCCCAGGGTTCAGGCCCGGCTTCGTTGTCGCCTGACGTCGGATTGTACTGAGCGCGCTCGACTAATGGAGCGCCGCACCTTCTTCGGGGGTGGGGCGCAGGCGACGAGTTGCTTCAGTTGACATCAGCAGTTTCTCCATGCTTTTGGATGCTTGCCTCGACAGAGGTGCAAATAGTATACAGGTGTGTTTCAACTTCACCAAATCAACTTCTGCATCACGCGGAGACGCGGAGAAATTTATATTTTATTCTCCGCGTTCTCCGCGTCTCCGCGTGAGTTTCCTTTCACACAACGCCTTCGGCGCGCAACGCTGCGATTTCTTCTTCAGTGTAGTCGAGTTCGCGCAGCACCTCGCCGGTGTGTTGGCCCAGGGTGGGGGGCGGGCGGCGATAGGTGATTGCGCCGGCGCGCATGTGCGGCGGGAACCCCAGTGACTTCACCAGCCCCGCCACCGGATGTTCAAGCTCCACGATGAAGCCGCGTTCGATCACCTGCGGCTCGGCAAGCGCCTGATCCAGCAGGTAGATCGGTCCGGCGGGCACGTCGGCGTCGCGCAGCAAAGTCAGCCATGCTACGCTCGACCGGGTGCGAAACCGTTCGGCCAGCAGCGCCTGCACCGCATCCCGATTGACGTTGCGCGCCGGGTTGGTCGCGTAACGTGGATCGTCGCGGGTCTCAGCGGGAATGCCCAGCACATCGCACAGCCGCGTCCAGATGCGATCCGTGCCGCCCGCGAGGATGATCCAGCCGTCCGAAGTGGCGAAGGTCTGATAGGGCGTGATGGACGGGTGGACGTTGCCGAGGCGCGGCGGGTTCTGGCCGGTGGCGAAATAGCTGCCCGCGAGGTTCGTCAACCAGCCCATCTGCGACTCCAGGATCGCCGCATCTATGGCTTGCCCATGCCCGGTGCGTTCGCGCTCGTAGAGCGCCGCCAGGATGGCAATCAACGCATACAGCCCGACCGTCATGTCCGAAATCGGCACGGGGTAGCGCAGCGGCGGATCATCCGGCTCGCCCGTCAGGCTCATGATGCCGCTCATCGCCTGCGCCAGGATGTCGTAACCGGGTTGACCCGCGCGTGGCCCGGTGTGCCCGAAGCCGGTGACGCAGACGTGAATCAGGCGCGGGTTGCGCGCCAGGGCGGCGTCGGGGTCAACCCCGAGTTTTTGCAGTGAGGCCATACGGGGCAGGTTGTTGATGAAGATGTCCGCGTCGTCTATCAACCGGTGTAGAATTGCCCGACCTTCCGGGTATGCGGCGTCCAGAGCGAGGCTGCGCTTGTTGCGATTGGTTGACATAAAATACGCGGATTCGTCGTTGACGAAGGGCGGCCCCCAGCCGCGCGTCTGATCGCCCTTGCCCGGGCGCTCCACCTTGATCACGTCCGCGCCCATGTCGCCCAAATACATGGTGCAATACGGCCCCGCCAACGCTTCGGTCATATCCACGACGCGGATGCCGCGCAGGATCTCGCCTTGTGTAATCATCTTTTACTTTCCGCGCAGAGGCTCTTGCCTGTAGTGCGCTCTCCTGAGCGCCGGGGACGGTGCGCTACGCACCGGGCAATGCGCCTTCTTGCTCGTAGTGCGCTCTCCTGAGCGCTGGGGATGGCGCGCTACGCACCTGTGCGCCCCCGCCGCTGTAAATCACGCGCGCGCCGCCGATCTGAGATGGACACCGCCGGACCGCCACGTAGCACGTTGATCATCTCGGCCAGGATGCACACGGCGATCTCCGCAGGGGTGCGTGCGCCAATGGCAATCCCGATCGGCGCGTAGATGCGGTCAAGCGTCTCCGGCGCGATGCCGCGCTCCTCGATCAGTAATTGGAACACGGCGTCCACGCGTCGTTGCGAGCCGATCATCCCGATGTAGGCGACGGGGCGATCCAGCACTTCCAGCAGGCATTCGACATCGTGGCTATGTCCGCGCGTGACCAGCACGATGAAGGTATCCTGATCCATCGGCATCTCGCGCACCGTCTCGCGCAATGGCGCGGCGATCACCTGTCGTGCGGTGGGGAAGCGCTCACGATTGGCGAATGCTGGGCGGTCATCCAGCAAGGTGACGGCGAAGTCGCACATGGTCGCCATCTGCGCCAGTGGCAGGGCAATGTGTCCCCCGCCCACGATGAGCAGTTCCGGTGCGCGCCGTTGCACTTCCACAAAGACGGACGTGTTCGCGTCAGGGTAGCGCAGCAGGCGATGCTGACGGCCTTCCAACGCGGCCCGCGCATCGATCAGGGCTTGCGCTTCGAGTTCGCCCAACCCCAGGCTACCCAGCGGCGGCTCGCGGTCAAGCCAGATCACGGCCTCGCGCCCGGCATTTGGGCCAGACGTGACCGTCACCAGCGCCGTGGGTTCCCGCTGCGCCGCCGATGCGCGCATCGCCGCATACAAACCCGGTTTCTCCGAGAAACCGGGTTTGTCGGTGTTCGAGAAACCGGGTTTATCAACGCGTTCCACGAACACGTCCATGATGCCGCCGCAGACGCCCAGCGCCTGCATGGTGATGTCTTCCGTCAGGTCCACGCGCACCAGTTCCGGCGCTCCGGTCTGCATCACATCCAGCGCGGCCTTGATTACGTCCGCCTCGCCGCAGCCGCCGCCCACCGTGCCCACGTGTCGCCCCAGCGGGTGGATGATCATCTTCGCACCCACTTCACGGGGGACGGACCCGCGTACGTCAATGATCGTCGCAACGGCGACCGTTTCACCGGCTTCCGTCAGTCGGGCTAAATTATCGTAGATGTTTTCCATCAATTTCTATCTTTGCTTTCCCATAATCTCCCGGTGTATCGAGATCGGCCAGCACGCTCGGCGTGTCTACGGTCACATACACGGCCCCAGCGCGCTGCGGGGCCAGCGCCTCCTTCAGCGTGCCGGTCGCCACCGCCAGCACATCGGGCCAGACCCGGCAGGGCAGCAAAACCGGGTGCCCGGCGCGCATCTGGTAGCTGGGAATAATGAGCGCATGCTCACCAGAGGCCTGACTTGCCTCGACTACCCTGCGCACCGTCTCAGCTTCCATCTGCGGTTGATCGCCAAGGCAGATCAACGCGGCTGTTGTTTCAGAACCCAATGCCCGCAGTCCGGCCTGCACGGAACTCAGCATCTCGCCGGTCGCGTAGTCGGGATTGGTAACCAACCGGGCGCGCGTACCTTCGAGGGCAGTTGCAACCTCATCTGCCCGATGGCCTGTCACCACCACGATTTCGCCTGGCGTCTCAATTTCCAGGGTATGCACGACGTGCGCGATTACGGTCTCGTCGCCCCAGGGCAACAATAACTTGAACTGCCCCATCCGGCGCGAAAACCCTGCGGCCACGACTAAAGCGCTGATCATGCCGCGATTATAGCATGTTCGGGATGAAGTGGATAGGCGCGTTTTCTTCGCTTCGGTGACTCCTGGGTTTCTCAATACGCCTGGATTCGAGGCTTTAGCCGGTATTTGCGACAAAGAATGTGCTGTGCTAAACCGGCTGAAGCCTCGAATCCATTGTTTTCCAAGTTCGGCGCTTGGTGCTATATTGTCTATTCAAATTCGTCAGCTTGGAGGATCCCCTATATGAACGACAAGCCTTTTGTTTCTTTGGATTTGTATCGTGAGTATCCCGTGGATGAGATGCAGCGGCGGGCGGGCGAGTTTTATGAGGAAGTACAGCGCAGACGATCGGTGCGGTCTTTCTCTGATCGTCCCGTGCCGCGCGGGGTCATCGAGGATTGCCTCCGCGCTGCGGGCACGGCCCCCGGCGGAGCCCACCAACAGCCCTGGCACTTCGTCGTGATTTCTGATCCGGTAGTAAAGCGACGGATTCGTGAGGAGGCCGAGAAGGTTGAGCATGCCTTTTATCACGAGCGCGCGATCCCCGAATGGCTGGCGGCCATCGCGCCGATGGGCACCGATGAGCGCAAGCCCTATCTGGAAGTCGCGCCCTGTCTGATCGTGATTTTCGCCGTGTCGTATGGCGAGGGCACGGGGAATGAACGAGCTAAGCACTACTACGTCACTGAGTCGGTAGGCATCGCGACCGGCATGTTGATTACTGCGCTTCACCATGCCGGGTTGGCATCCCTGACGCATACGCCCAGCCCGATGGGTTTCCTGAACGCGGTGCTGGACCGGACTGCCAACGAGCGGCCATTCCTGCTACTTGCGGTGGGCTATCCTGCCGATGACGCCGTGGTCCCTGTGCTGGAGCGTAAGCCGCTTGACGCAATCGCGACGTTTATGTAGCTTGGTATGAAGCCGAAAACGGGCGTCTCTCTCCTTCGTAGTGACGGCTTCAGCCGTTGTGCTGCCCCCAAACGGCTGAAGCTGTCACTACGAAGTGGCCGATCAGGCTACGAGGGGTCAGCAATCTCGCCCGCAAACGACACCGGCCCATCCAGGCACGCCAGCCAGCCGCGGCGCGGCACGCCGGATAGAGGCTTGGCTGGATAATGCGGGTCGGGCAACTCACAACTGCCACACAGCCCGATGCCGCAGCGCATGTGCGCCTCCCACGAGAGTTGTCGCGGAACGCCGTGCGTCTCGCAGAGGAGATCAATCGCCTCCAGCATCCGCACCGGCCCGCATGCATAGACGGTATCCGGTCGCTGCGCGATGATTTCCGCTTCCAGGGCCGCCGTGATGAGACCCCTCATGCCACGCGTGCCGTCTTCCGTCGCGACGCGCAACGTTGCGGGAAGCGTCTCGAAACTCTCGGCAAGTAGCAAGTCATTCACAGTGCGCGTTCCCATGCACGCGGTCACGGTCATCCCGGTGGCGACGGCGCGGCGCGCCAGGAACAGGAGCGGCGCTGCGCCATACCCCCCACCCGCCAACAGGATATGCTTCCCGCGGAGGGCGTACCCCTGGCCCAACGGCCCGCGCGCCCACAACGGGTCACCCGACTGGAGACGATGCAGCGCCTCGCTGAACGAGCCGATGTTGGCGACGGTGAACGTCAGCGGGTCGTCCCCGGCAACCGAGAGCGGTCTCTCGTCAATGCCGGGCAGCCACGCCATGACAAACTGACCTGGTTCGGCGGGCAGCGTCTCGCGCATGATGAGCGACACGGTGCGATAGTTTTCCTGGCGTACGGCGGCCACCGTGAAGCGCCGGTGCAGGCCGTTGGCCCGTTCAAAAGTCTCACTCATCGCAACGCCACCCCGCGTAGGTCGGCCAGGGTCTGATACCCTTCGCCCGCCATGAACGCCTCCAACTCCGCGGCGATTGCGCCCAGCGCGCTCACACCCCGATACCACACCGCCGAGCCGACGCCGACTGCCGTTGCGCCCGCCATCAGCATCTCCGCGGCAGCTCGCCCTGTATTTACGCCGCCCGTGCCGATGATCGGGACGCGTACTCTACGAGCAATCTCGTAGACGCAACGCAGCGCCACCGGTTTGAGCGCCGGCCCCGAAACCCCGCCGACCCGGTTTGAGAGTATCGGGCGGCCTGCCGTGGCGTCAATAATCATGCCCGGCATCGTGTTGACGGCGGTGATGGCGTCCGCGCCCGCTTCCACCACCGCTTCGGCAATCCGGGCGATGTCTGCCACGTTAGGGGCCAGCTTTACGGCGATGGGCAGCGTCGTCGCGGCTCGCACGGCCGCGGTGACGCTGGCGGCGCTGTCAGGCGTGGCGGCAAACGGCGTGCCGAACTCGTCCGCAACGTTGGGGCATGAGATGTTGACCTCGATCAGGTGGGGCCGCGCCGCCGACACGATGCGTGCAACCTCCCCGAACTCGGTGACGGTCCCTGCGAAGATGCTGGCGAATAGTGGAACATCGAAGGGCGCAAGCAGTTCCCTGGCCCGCGCGAGCAGCTCCGTCTCGGCCTCCGCGCCGGGGTTGGTCAGTCCGATGGCGTTGATCAGCCCGCCGCCCCAATCAAGCGCCACCGGGTTCGGATGCCCGGCGCGCGGGGTCGGTCCGCAGCTCTTTGCGGTGACCGCGCCCGCGCCCTCGTGCGCCGCCCGCGCCAGCAGCGTCGGGCTGGTTCCCAGGATGCCGGAGGCCAGCACGATGGGATTCCGCAGGCGCATCCCCAGCAGTTCGCACGTCAGATCGGCCATCTGTCAGGCTCCCGCGTTCAGGTATTGATTCACGACGGCATAGGTTTCCGCAGGGACGCGGCCCGCGGCCAGCAGCGCGTCGAGGATCTCTTGCAGGGTAATCACGGTGTACAGTGGGTAACCGCGCTGCGCCAGCGCAGCGCGGCCGCCCTGGCTGCGATCCACCAGCACCAGCGCCCCGGCGACCTTGAGTCCCGCCTTTTCCAACGTCTCTGCTGCGGTGAGGATGCTGCCGCCGCTGGTAATCACATCTTCGATCAACAGGGCGGATTGACCCGGCTCATAGCGGCCTTCCACGGTTTGGCCCGTGCCGTGTTCTTTGGCTTCCTTGCGCGAATAGATCAGCGGCTTGCCGGTGGTTGCCGCCAGCGCGCCCGCAGCGGGGAGCGCCGCATAGGGTACGCCCGCCAGCAGATCCGGCGCGTCCGGCCCGGCTTCCACCTGGCGCAGCGCCTCCGCATATGCGGCGACCACCAGCCGGAACGTTTCGGGATGCGAGATTGTGCGGCGCAGGTCCACGTAGATCGGCGATTGCTTGCCCGATGCCAGCGTGAACTCGCCGAAGCGGATGCACCCGGCGTCGTGCAGGGCGAGCGCCAGCGCGGCGTTACCGGCGGATGAAGTCGTCCGCGCTTTTCGCGCCGCGTGGATGTCGTCGCGCAATTGGGTCGCCGCGGCGCGCGGATCGTCCGCCTTGAGCACGGCGCGCGAGACCGGTACGATCACGCCGCTGCCACGCGCGTCCAGGCCGGCGGCCAGCGTCGCGGTCAGGTCGCCGCCCTGCGCGCCCACGCCGGGCGCGAGGATCCACCGGTCGGGTGCAGCGCTTCGCACCTGCCCGATCGCTTCAGGGCGTGTTGCGCCGACCACCAGCGCGATCTGCGTCGCGTCGCCCCATGCCATAGACTGCCGGACGATGTGCAGATAGAGCGGTTCGATCCCATGTTCCTGAATCTCCCCAGCAGAAGGGTTGGAGGTATAGGCCAACACGAAGACTGCCTTGCCGGGATGTGCGATGAACGGCGCGATCCCATCCAGCCCCAGGTACGGGCTGACCGTCACGGCGTCTGCTCGCCACACATCGAACGCGGCGCGCGCGTAGGCCGCGGCGGTGCTGCCGATGTCGCCCCGTTTGGCGTCCAGTAGCAGGGGAATCGCCGCGGGAATCACGTCGCGCAGGCGCGCCAACGCGCCCAGCCCGGCGAGGCCGAACTGCTCGTAGAAGGCGAAGTTCGGCTTGTAGCAACAAACCAGATCGGATGTCTGCTCGATGATGGACGCGCTCCAGCCCAGGATGCCTTCCTCCGTTGCCGGGGAGTCGCCCAGCAGCGCCGGTTCGGGGTCGAGCCCGACGCAGAGCAATGAGTGGCTGGCCGCGACGGCAGTTTCGAGCCGGTTATAAAAAGATTCGGACATCGGGTTACGCCTTGCCTAGCACGGCTGCCAGCAGCGCCATCCGCACGAACATCCCGTTCTTCACCTGGCGGAAGTACGCCGCGCGCGGGTCAGAGTCCACGGTATACTCGATTTCACCGACGCGGGGCAGGGGATGCATCACGACCATCTTCTGCTTGGCGTGTTCCATCAGGTCCGGTGTAATCCGATACAGGTCTTTCACCTCGTCATACTGCGCCAGGTCGGTGAAGCGCTCCTTCTGGATGCGCGTGACGTAGAGCACGTCCGCCGTTTCGATCACGTCCGCGACGTCGTTGCTCTCGCGCGCGTTGACGCCGAGGTCGCGGATCTGGTTCATCAACGTCAGCGGCAAGCGCAGGATGTCCGGAGAGACGAAGCGCAGGCTGACGTTATATTGCAGCAGTAGCTTGGTCAGCGAGTGGACGGTACGCCCGTAGCGCAGATCACCCACCATGGCAATTTGCAGGCCGTCAATCGTCCCCAACTCCTCCTGGATCGTCAGCAGGTCGAGCAACGCCTGGGTTGGGTGTTCGCCCGCGCCGTCGCCCGCGTTCATCACCGGGATCGCTGCGTAGTCCGCGGCTACTTTTGCCGCCCCGATATCCGGGTGGCGCAGCACGATCACGTCCGAATATTGTTCCAGCGTGCGGATCGTGTCGGGCAAGCTCTCGCCCTTGCTGACGCTGGAGTATTGCACGCCCTGGGTGATCGGGATCACCGAACCGCCGAGCCGCTCCATGGCTGCGATGAAGGATGAGCTGGTGCGCGTGCTCGGTTCGTAGAACAGACACGTGAGGATGCGCCCGACCAGTAGATCGGACGCACCGAAGCGTTCCACGAGTTCGCGCATCTCATGGGAGCGGTCGAACACGTAATTCAACGTGTCCCGGTCGAACTGGTCTACCGAAAGAATATCCTGACCGTACAGCGGTCCGTGATGGGTTGGGCGCTCTTTCATCTGGGTGTAGTCGAACAGCCTGGGGGTAGTGGTCATCGTGTTCTCTCCTGAATAGTGATGGGTCAAAGAAAAGGCCCGCTACAGCGGGCCAAATGGTTTAAGCAATGAGGATGCCGTCCTCGAATACGAGCTTGTCACGCAGCGTCACCCGCTGGAGCTTGCCGCGCACACGCATCCCATCGAACGGCGTCCAACCGCACCTGGTGTAGAGTCCGTCGTTCGAGAGCGTATATTCGGCATCGGTGTCTACCTCGATCCATGTATCGGCTTGCTCCGGCAGGCCAAAGATTTCTCGCGGCTGTGTTGACATAAGATACGTGAGCCGTTCCAACGTCAAACGGCCCTCGTGAACAGCCGTTAGCATCAGGGGGAGGGCGGTCTCCAGTCCGGGGACGCCGGGGGGTGGGGTGTCGCTGCGTTTTTCCTCCAGCGTATGCGGCGCGTGATCCGTGGCGATGCAATCCACCGTCGTGTTGATGCGCGCCCACAGCGCGGCAACGTCTTCCGGCGAGGCCAATCGGGGGCGCATGTCGCCCAGCGCGCCCAGCCGGGGCAGGTCATTCTTCGAGAGGAAGAGGTGATGCGGCGCGACTTCGCACGTCACGCGCAAGCCGCGCGTCTTCGCCTGCGCGATCAGCTCGATCTCGTCCTTCCGGCTGATGTGGCAGAAATGCACGGGCTTGTCGAAGGCCGCCGAAAGCCCGATGCCGAGTGCGACATTCGGCCCCTCGGCGTGCATGGCGATGGGCGTGCGTCCCGGCCACAGGCGGAAACAGCCCAACAGGGTGTCGAGGTCGGTGATACGTAACGGGCCAAACGTCTGATCGAGATAGATTTTCAGGCCGGCGGCTTCGCGGCTCAGTTCCGGCAGTGCATCGAGGTGATCGGGCGATGCGCCGGCGAAATGATAGACGTCGCAAAGCGCGTCGGCGTCAACCTGGGCCTGGATAGAACGGAAATCATCAGGGGTAACGAGCGGCGGCTTCGTGTTGGGCATCGCCAATAGACACGTAAAGCCACCTGCAATCGCAGCGGAAGTGCCGGTTCGGAGATCTTCTTTGTACTCTCCACCAGGCACGCGCAGGTGAACGTGAACATCAGTCAGTCCGGGGAGCCTCACGCGTGGCATCTGCGTGATGGTAGCACAGGGCCGCGAATCGGGCAAAATTAAAGGGCGTGTTTCGCACAGGGTCAGGCGGTGCGGTAGCGTTCGGAGCGACGCACCAGCGCGCGCAACAGTTGCTCGGCGATGATGGCGATGGCGGCCACCGCGATGACCCCGGCCATGATCTTGGCCCCATAATCCTGGCTGATGCCCTCGCGGATCAGCGCGCCCAGCCCGCCTGCGTCGAAGAACGCGGCGACCGTCGCGATGGAGATCGTGGAGATGGTCGCAATCCGCACGCCTGCAAGGATCACGGGCAGGGCCAGCGGCAGCTCGACGCGGAACAACACCTGGCTCGGGCTTAACCCCATGCCGCGCGCCGATTCGAGCACCGCGGCGTCCACCCCGTTCATCCCCACCACTACGTTGCGCACCAGGATTGCCTGGCAATAGGCGACCAGCGCGAGGATTGTCGGCCAGAACCCCAGCCCCACCACCGGAATGAGCATCGCCAGCAGCGACACGCTGGGGATGGTGTAGAGGATGCTGAGTCCCGCGATGGACGGACCGTAAAGCTTCGGGTGGCGCGCGAGGAAAACGCCGACGGGCAGCGCAATCGCCAGCGCAATCGCCAGCGCCACGAGGGTGAGTACCAGATGCTCCCGCGTTGCCGTCCACACGCGGTCGGGATTGCTCAGGATATAGCTCATGGTTCGGGAGCGCGCATCCACGGCGGGCCGAGGCGCGCGATCTCGGCGTAGACGGGGCAACCGGGGTGATGTGCGCCGGGCAGATAGCCGGTGCTCATCAGGAACTCGTTGACGATCTCGCCGCCGGTGAAGACGAACGTGCGCTTGAATAGCTTCGTCCACTCTTCGCGCGAGCGCGGGTGATGCGCGTCGAGCCAGCCTGCCAAGGAGCCGTACTCGCCTCGCAACCCCTGAATCCGCCGCGCGTTCTCGATCACCGCCTGCACCTTCAGCCGGTTACGGATGATGC
The DNA here is from genome assembly GCA_038214535.1 of Anaerolineae bacterium. Lineage (GTDB taxonomy): Bacteria > Chloroflexota > Anaerolineae > CG2-30-64-16 > CG2-30-64-16 > JBBQRS01. Next base: position 55,957 of record JBBQRS010000006.1, on the reverse strand, counting down.
CGGCGTCGGCCAGCAGACGCGCCTCTTCTTCGAGGCCGTAGGCCGCCACGCGATCCACGTCAAAGCCCTCGAACGCCGCGTGGAAGTTGTCCGCCTTACGCAAAATCGTCGCCCACGACAGCCCCGCCTGATTGATCTCCAACGCCAGACGTTCCAGCAGGGCGGCGTCATCGTGCAACGGAAAACCGTATTGCGTGTCGTGATATGGGCCATGCAGCGGGTCATTGATCGCGGCTTCGCAGTACGTGGTCATGGTATCGGTTCCGGCTCGGTCGGGCGACGCAACTGGTCGCGTACCGTAGCGAGGTCTATCTCGCCAACCGGCGCGCCGTCTACGCCCATCACGGCCAGCGCATCGCAGCCGCTGCGTAACAGCGCCGCGAGCGCATCGCGCATGGAGTCGTCAATCGAAATAACTTCCGAGCAATCCGTTGCCGTGTCCGGTCGCAAGGGTTGCAGCACATTGCGTACCGTGACCAGCCGCAACAGTCTCACCATATCCTCGGCCCCGATTAACTCCGCTACGAAGTTGTTGGCCGGGTGTGCGATGACGTTGAACGGCGTGTCGTATTGCAATACCTTGCCCTTGTCCATCACGATCAGCCGGTCAGCCAGATGCAGGGCTTCTTCCACGTCATGCGTCACGAACAACACCGTCTTGTGGGCCGCCTGTTGTAGCGCCAGAAACTCATCTTGCAGCCGCCCGCGCGTGATGGCGTCCACCGCGCCGAACGGCTCGTCCATCAGCATGATGTCGGGATCCGCCGCCAGCGCGCGGGCAATGCCCACGCGTTGCTGCTGCCCGCCCGAAAGCTGGCTTGGATAACGCGCCGCATACTCCCTGGGGTCAAGGCCGACCAGGTGGAGCAACTCGTCCACGCGCGCCTGAATTTTATCTTTAGGCCAACCGAGGATGCCCGGCACCGTCGCGACGTTTTCGGCGACCGTCCAGTGCGGGAAGAGGCCGATTTGCTGGATGACGTATCCGATCCGGCGGCGCAACTCGGTTGGTTCCAGCTCGCGGACGTCGCGCCCCTCGACGAAGATGCGGCCTCCCGTGGGGTCGTAGAGCCGGTTGACCATCTTCATCAGGGTCGTCTTGCCCGAGCCGGAGGTGCCCAGGATCACCGCCGTCGTGCCTTGCGGGATGCTCAGGCTGACGGCGTCTACCGCAGGCGCGAGCGCGCCGGGGTAGACTTTGGAAACCTGGTCGAAAACGATAGAATCCATGGAATGCCACAAAGAAGGGGGATCAAGCTCGGCCTAAACCATGTCTGATCCCCCTCAGAGAACTACTTGATCAGGCCCTGAGCCTGAAGGAACGCTCTGGCGACATCTGCGTATTCTTTCTTGTCTCCATCCACCTGCCAGTTCAGGGCGGTAATCGCTTCCGTAGTGATTATCGGCGCGAGCCTGTTCAGCGCGGCGGCAATCGCGGGGTTTGCTTCGAGCGCCGGCGCGCGCACGACCGGGGCCACGTTGTACGGCGGCCACAGGCCCTTATCGTCCTGCATCAGTACGAGCCCGTTGGCGGCAATCTGGCCGTCGGTGCTGAAGGCGATCACGCAATCGGCCTTGCCCTCTTCCACGGCCTTATACTTCAAGCCGGGATCGAAGACCGTCAGCGACTGGAACTCAAACCCGCCGTACAGCTCTTTCAGGCCGGCGAGACCGTCGGGGCGCTGCTCGAAGTCGGGGATGGCCGCAAAGCGCAGGTTCGGCGCGGCGGCGGACAGGTCTGACAGCGTGACCAGCCCGAATTTGTCCGCGGCGGCTTTGGTGCAGGCCACGGCGTTCGTGTCGTTCATGGGTGAACGATCGAGCCATATTACGTTGAACTTCTCCTTGTATTGCTCTGCCGCCCGGTCGTAAACCGTGGCCGGGTCTTTCTCGCCATCCTCGTTGCCCAGGATGAACTGATAGCCCGTGCCCGTGTACTCGGGGTAAAGATCAATCTCGTCGTTGATCAGGGCCTCGTGGGCAACTTGCGTGCCGGCCAGGTTCAGGCGGCGCTCCACGGGAATGCCGTTTTCTTCCAGAACCAACGCGTACATTTCGCCGAGCAGCAACTCTTCGGTAAAATCTTTCGATCCGACGCGGACCGCAGCACCCGCTGCGGTTTTTGCTTCCGCCGCCGCCGGCTGGGCCGCCGGTTCTGCCGGGGCCGGGGGCTGCGCCGGGGCTGTCGGCACAGTTGTACATGCGGCCATCAATACCATTGCGACGACGACCACTCCAACGATCTTATACACTTTCACGTTCTGCCTCCCTTGTGGTTCGGAGTTGGAATGCGGGTCTCTTCCTGAACTCCGATCTTCGGATAAGTATGCTGATAACCCGCCGATGATTTCAAGCCGGATGATAGTAGGCGCGCCGGGCCGCACGTTCTGCGCCGTTCAGGGTGAACTCCGCGGTCAGGGTGAGGATCGCGACGGTGATCGCGCCCAACAAAACCAGATGCAGGTAGGCTGGACCCAGACTCAGCCCTGCGAAAATGAACTCACCCAGGCCGCCCGCGCCGATGATCGCGCCGATCGTGGCGCTCGCAACGACCTCTACCGCGGCAATGCGCAGCCCCGCGATGATGATCGGCAGCGCGAGCGGAATTTGCACCTGGCGCACCACCTGCGCCTCGTTCAACCCCATGCCGCGCGCCGCTTCGATGATGGCAGGATCCACGCTGGTGAGACCGGCCTGGGTATTGATGAGGATCGGCGGAATCGCAAGAATGGTCAGCGCGACCAGCGCAGGCGTGAAGCCGGTGCCGATCAACGGCAGCATCGCCGCCATGATGGCCATGCTGGGCACCGCGCGGGCCGCGCCAACCACGTTGGTCACGATCCCCGATGTCTGGCGATTTCGCGCGGCAAGGATGCCCAGCGACACACCGACCAGGATGCCGATGAACAAAGCCGTCCCGCTTAACCTCAGGTGCGCGGCGGTCTTCGCCCAGAACTCAGGCTGATGGGTGAGGAAATATTCCCATGTTTTCGTAAGCAGTTGCATGGCATTCGTGTCTGTGCGATGAAGCGGATGACTCGTACATTATGGCATCCTGCGCCGCATTTGGCAAGCCCTTCGATTCAGGCAGTTGACACGATGATTCAGACAGTTAGAATGAAACGGATTCATTCAACCCATCATTTACCCAAAGGACTCCGCATGAGCGCACCGACAATTGAGGACATTTACGCGGCTGCCCAGCGCATCCGCCCCTATGTGCATCACACCCCCGTGATGACTTCGCGTATTATCAACGAAGCGGCGGGTGCGACGCTTTTCTTCAAATGTGAGAATTTCCAGAAGGCCGGCGCGTTCAAAGCGCGTGGCGCGTCCAATGCCGTCTTTTCCTTGCCTGATGTGCGCGCTGCGGCAGGCGTGGCGACGCATTCCTCCGGCAACCACGCGGCGGCGCTGGCGCTGGCCGCGCGGATGCGCGGCATCCGCGCTTATGTGGTGATGCCCGATAACGCCCCTGAGATCAAGAAGCGCGCGGTTGCAGGCTATGGCGCAGAGATTTACTACTGCGAGCCGACCCTGGCCGCGCGTGAGACGGGCCTGGCGCGCGTGGTCGCAGAGACGGGCGCAGAGATCGTCCATCCGTATGACGATGCGCGGGTAATCGCGGGGCAAGGCACGACGGCGCTGGAGTTGTTTGCCGATGCGCCGGATCTCGACGCTATGATTGCCCCTGTCGGCGGGGGCGGCTTGATGAGCGGCGTCGCCATCGTCGCGCACGCGCTCCATCCGCGCATGAAGATCTACGGTGCGGAGCCGGCCATAGAAGACGACGCTCGCCGTTCGCTGGCCGCCGGGAAGATCATCCCCTCGACCTATCCCGAAACGGTGGCGGACGGGCTGCGTACCTCGCTGGGTGAACTCACCTTGCCGATCTTATCCCGACATCTGGAACGCATCATCACGGCGGAGGAAGAGCAGATCATCGCCGCGATGCGCATGATCTGGGAAAAAATGAAGCTGGTCGTCGAGCCGTCCGGCGCGGTTCCCCTGGCCGCACTGCTGGCCGGCGCGCCCGAGCTCTACGGCAAGCGTGTCGGTCTGATCCTGTCCGGCGGCAACGTAGACCTGGATCATCTGCCCTGGAGGTAGAATCTCTTCCGAAGCACACCCTGCGGACCGCGCATCCTCCCCATCCCGCGGACTGCGCATCCTCAGATGCGCACCGGTGGTGAGGGCATAATAAAAGCCGGCGCCCTGAATCAGGACACCGGCCCCATACGTCATCCGCCCCAATCGAGCGGGGCGCTAAACCGAGGCTAGTACAGGAACATCGGCTTGCCAAGCATGTTGGCGACTTTGGGCCGATAGTTCTCCTTGTCGTAAAGCTCATCCACATCAACTCGCTTCGTGCCCGAGATAACGGTGCTGAGCGGGATGTGCGTGTATTTGCCGTCGCGCAGGGCGACCATGCGCCCCGAACGCCCCTGAATCAGCAAGTCAGTCGCCAGGTTTGCAAAGCTGAAGGCGACCATGCGGTCCAGCGAATCCGGCGCGCCCGACCGCATCAGGTAGCCGAGTTGCTGGTAGATGATATTCTCGCCCGTATACTTCTTAATGCGCTCGCCCGCAATTTCGCCGATGCCGCCGAGCTTCTTGTGCCCATAGGCGTCCTCTTCGCCGGTCTCAATGATGTCGCCGCCGATCATCGTTGCGCCTTCGGAGATGGTCATGATTGCATAATTGCTGGGGTTGGCCTTCTTGTCTTCCAGCAGAAGCGCAGAGAGCTTCTCCGGATCGAACGGCACCTCGGAGATGATGGCCCGATCCACGTTGGACAGATACGCGGCGAAGAGTGAGGTTTCGCCCGAGTTACGGCCGAACAGTTCGACGATGGCGATGCGTTCGTGTGAGCCGGTCGGCGTGCGTAGCGCAGTAATGAAGTCCACACTGCGCGTCACGGCAGTTGAGAACCCGATGCAATAATCGGTGCCGTAAACGTCGTTATCCATCGTTTTCGGGATGGCGACGACGGGGAACTTTTCCTGATGGAGCCGCGCCGCATAGCTCAATGTGTCATCGCCCCCGATTGTGATCAGCCCATCGAGCTTGAGATGATCCAGCACGCGGAGGATGTGCGGCGTCATGTCCACCGTGCTGTTATCCGGTGCGCCGTATTGGTCGCGCAGGAACGCCGGCATCTCCGATGATTTGACACTCGAAGGCCGCGTTCGCGAGGTGTGCAGGAACGTACCGCCGGAGCGATCAATCTTGCGAACCACCGCCTTGTTAAGGCGCATGACCCAACGCCAATCTTCCGATGGTTCGTCGGGATTCACGTTAAGCGGGCCGGCCCAACCTCTGCGGAACCCTACAACTTCGTATCCTTCTTCAACGCAACGATCCACAACCGCTTTGATACAGGGGTTGAGGCCGGGAACATCACCGCCGCCGGTGAGGATGCCAATCGTCTTCATGGGTCAAAAATCTCCTGAGGATTTGTACTGATGTGCCCCCAAGGGTACGAATGCGCCCTGCGGGTGATAAATGCGGGAAACGTCTCAAATCAAAATTCTAGCGCGGGCGCAGATTTTTGGCAAGTTAGCGTAAGCCGCAAAGGGAACTTAGCCTACATAGCAAGGCGCTCCCTGCATAACAGACGCAGGAAGCGCCTATGAGTACAAAGATATTTTGCCGGGGCGCAGTGCCGTCGCTGCGTCCGGCGCGCTCATGCTTGAGACTGGATCGCCAGGGAACGTGTGTTGCTTTCGATGTCAATCAAGATGGAGAGGATGCTTCCCAGCGCATACAGTTGCAAGAAACCCAGCACTCCCATCAGGATGGAACTAATGCCGGTGATAGTTCCCAGACCGGAGCCCAGGTTAAAGATTGCCAGGAATCCTCCGATTACCGTCGCAATCAGCACGATCCAGGCCAAGATTTTTAGAATCGCTGCGATGATGTTCAAGAGGCCATACTTGGCCGGCGCTTCCATGGCTGCGTTCCTTTCGGTGCGTGGTCAAACCCTGCCATCGCCTTGCAGCGACGGCAGGGTCATTCGAATCACTCAAACAGGCGGGGCTATTGGTGCATCCGCGCCGGGATCACCGCAACGCCATCAACCATCGGGAAGTGTAACAAGATCGAGAACGATGTATTCGTCAGGAACGGCGCGATCTGCTTGACCATCGGCACGTAGCCTGCTGCGGCTGGGTTGAGTTGCGCCCAGACATCAATCGCGTTGTTCACCATGTCCTGATCCCAAACGATCTTGGGCGCGGCTTCGCCGTTGATGAAGATCTCAAGACCGTTGGGTCCGGTGGTCAACTGCATGTTCTGGATATTGCTTTCCTTCGCACGTTGCATCACGTCGGGGCTAATCGCCAGCGGAAGCTGGGTGTTGCCCGTCAGCGCGGCGATGTCGCGAGCCGAAATGCCCATGATGGACGGCACGCCGTCGTTGTCATACTTGACTTCGAACTTGGCGACCGCCGAGGGCGGGGTGTCTACGACGCGTGGCGCGGCCATTACAACGTCGTCGGCTGCAAACGGGATGGCTGCCACATCCTCTGCCATCGGGAATTTGATGGCGACCGAGATGCCTGTTCGCTCGACGATCGGCGCAATGCGGGACAGCAACTGTGCAACTGCCGGCCCATCAACGCCGATCTGCGGCCCCAGGATGTTCAGCAGCGCGCCAACTGCCTGGAATGATTCCTCGCCCCATGCCAGACGGGGCATCGGCATCCCGTTGACCAACACGGCCAGCCCGTCGCCGGTATGACGGAGCTCAACGTGTTGGATGTTGGCATTCTGCATTGCCTTGACGAAATCGGCGTTGATCTCAGGGAACATTCCCGTGAGACCGAGCAGATCCATCGGCAGGCCTTCGAGTCCGAGTTGTCCTGACTCGTCGGCCGTCAGCACAATTCTCGGAAGAGCGATCATAAACACTTCGCCATCGGCCGTTTCGGCCGATCGCGACGGCATCATCGCAGGGCTCGCACATGCAGTGACTACGAGGCTCACAATAAGCATAAGCAAGAACACAGATTTACGCATCAGTCCCTCCTGTAAGTGTTGGCATTGTAGATTTCTGTTTTCGATCGACGTCGGTTTGGATATTCTCAGGCTCTCGCGATGAACACCGGCGTTTATCGGTCGAGTCCAAGTCGGTAAGGCGGTGAGTCAGGTCTTTCGGGTTCACCGCCGCCAGGTCAGTCATGCATTTCCACGGGAAGTGGCGTGGTGCCAGGCGCCAGCGGCAGGTGGATAAGGATGTCTACGTCGGCGCGATCCATCGTCGGTAAGAATGCCTCGATTAAGGGCGTGATGTTGCTGTCAGCCGGCAGATAGCTGGATAACAGGGTGGTCGCGTTACTCAGTAACGCGCTGTCCCAGAGCAAGGTTGGCAATGGTTCGCTATTCACATAGATGGTCATTCCGGCCGGGGTGCTGCGCAGCTCAAGCGATTGGATGTTTGCGGTCTGGAGTTGCTGAATCAATTCGGGAGATAACACCTGGTTGACAACGCTGCCGGCGTCAATACCCATAATGCTCGGAGTGCCGGCTTCATCGTACCTGACTTCGAACTTGGCAATCACCGACGCGGGATCGGCGGTCGGCGTGAGCGGGGCCTGACGAGCATCCCCCACAATGGATAGTGGGATCACTTCAGCGCCGGGCTGCACGGGGAAGCGTAACGCGAAGTCCACGCCGAGGCGGGTCATAATTGGCAGCAATCGTTCGAGCAGTCCGGCCTGTTCGACCTCCAGGGCCTTGAGCAAGTCAACCATGCGCTGAAGGCTGGCGGTGTCCGTCTGCACGAAAGGCAGCGGTTCGCCGTTGACCCAGATGCGCAGCCCCCGGTCTACCACGGCAACTTCGATGTGCTGGATGTTTTCTTCGGATAGCCGTTGCACGGTGTCGGCAGGCAATTTGAAGGCTTCAGTGTCAATGCCGGCAAAGGCGAGGACAGAAGGGCTGATGCCGAGGATGCTGGGCGTGCCATCGCTGGCAACGTCCACCGTAATGCGAGGCAGCGCGATTTGGAAGCGCTCGCCCAAATCGGTCAGGGGACTGGAGGGTGTTGGCGAGGCGGGACCGGAACACCCCACCAATACCACAACGAGAACCAGTAAAACAAAGAACGATCGCTTCATGATTTACCTCCCAGGGTATACGGATGACCGCTTCAAGCTACGATAACTGGTGCTCGATTGTGTTGCCGGGTACGCGGCTTACTTCATTGTGACCCGCATCCGAGCATCCCGAACCCTCATGGTTCTGACTGCAAAATATGTTATGAACCGATTATACACCAGGCACGCGTGGAATTCAAGTCCTATGTCAAGCAGAAATGTGTCAATTGTTGCATCTTTAGAACCGCAAAACGGGCTGCTGACCACCCAACCGCGGAAGGCTACTCATTCGCCGATCCCTGCTTGCGCCATAACCGCCTCGATACCGCGTTGGGCCAGCACGCCGACCATTGCGCGCCGATATGCTGCGCCGGAGCGAATGTCGTCAATCGGGCGCGCGGTCGCGACTGCAGCATCTACCGCTGCTGTAAGTGCCGTCAATGAAGTATCCCCTGCCAGAATGGTCTCGGCGGCCGGCGCGCGTAACGGCGTAGGCCCGACCGCGCCCAGCGCGATTCGCCAGCGCCACCGATTGGCCCCCGGCCACGCATATACCGCCACGCTCGCAATCGAAATATCGCCGATTTTCGTGCTTCCTAATTTATTGAAGACGCCGACCGCGCCCAAAGGTGACGGCGGAAGATGCAAATTCGTCAAAAATTCACCGCTTCGTAATGCCGTCTTGCCCGGGCCGATGAAGAATGCTTCGATGGGTATGCGTCTCTGACCTTTAGGGCCACACATTTGAGCCTCGGCATCGAGGCAATAGAGCGCGGGGGCCGAATCTGCCGCCGGGCTGGCGTTGCAACAATTGCCGCCAATCGTGGCGCGTCGGCGTACCTGGTCTGATGCGACCAGCCGGCAGGCCTGCGCCAGCAGGTCGTAGCGTTCACGCACGCGTGGGTCGGCGGCGATCTGGTTCATGGTGCAGCCCGCGCCGATCACCAGGCCGCCTTCCTGCGTTTCCACGATTTCGCTCATGCCGGGCAGGTTTTTCAACTCAACGACGCGCTGAGGTTGAAGAAACCCGCCGCGCATCCGAATCAACAGATCGGTGCCGCCCAGATAGGGGCGCGCGCTGCCTGTCGCCAGGATCGTGCTGGCTTCGGCGGCGTTTTCCGGGGTGACGTATTCAAAGGGCTGCACGGATCTCCGCTCCAGAAAAAAATGCGCAGGCTACCCGCTATCGCATCGTCCGGATTTTGGCCCGGCCCCGCGACGTGCAGCCTGCGCTCGTGATGGCTATGATGTCAGACTTCGATGTCGAGATCGCCGACCTTCATATCCTCGAACTCCTCGTCAATCTGACGGGCCGGGAAGATAAGGAAGATCAGGTTGAGCAGGATGCCGACCAGGGCAGCCGTAGCAATAGACGGTAGTTTCAAGCTACCGACCGGTATCATACCACCTTCATACCCAATCGCGCCACCAATACCGATCACTAGAATCACGGCAATGACCGCTAACTTCCTCGGGTCAAAGAAGTTTACCTGACGTGCGACCATTAAGGCAATTCCTTGCGCGCCGATCACGCCGAACAGATAGATGGCAAGCCCGCCGGTGACGGCCACCGGCAAGGTGCCGACCAGCGCAGACAGCTTGCCGATGAAAGCCAGCAGGATTGCAATGGCGCCTGCGGTAATCAGCGCCGGGCCGGAATAATTCCGCGTGATCGCCATCAGCGAATTGTTTTCGCCGTAGTTGGTGCCGGCGCAGCCGCCGACAGCGCCGTTGATCATATCGCCGACGCCGTCGCAGATCAGGTTAAGCCCGATGAACTGGCTCAACCCCACCGGCTTGCGGTCCATTTCCAGTGCGAGCTGGTCTACATACAGGCTGATCTGATAGAGATGCGCGGTGGATTCGGGAATCGTCGCAACGGCGATCGGTGCAATCGCCAGGACCGCCGCGAAGGTGAACACTGGCAGGGTGAAGGGCGGCACACGGAACCACGTCGCTGCGCCCACCGTCGAGAAATCCACCAGCCCCATCAGGTAGCCGATCAGATAGCCGAGGACTGCCCCCAGCAGGATCGGCAGCATCCCGATGAACCCGCGTCCCCGCAGGTAAACCGAGAACAGGATCGTAACCAGCAGGGTGATCCCCGATACGATCCAGTTGGCTTGCGCCATGCCGAGCGCCGAAAATGCCAGCGCAAGCCCGATCACAATGGCGACCGAGCCGGTGACTTCGGACGGCAGAATTTTGTCCAGGGTGTCTTTGCCGATGTAGCGAATCAAGAGGCCCACCAGCACGTTCAGCACGCCGGTCATCAGGATGCCGCCCTGCGCCACCCGAATCCGCATCACCGGGTCGTTAATCCCCAGCACGTTGGTTGCGGTAATGGCGACGATGGGTGCGATGTAAGAGAAGCTGGAGCCGTAATACAGCGGGATGAAGCTTTTGGCAAGATAGGAAGAGAGCAACAGGGCGATGATCGTCGCCAGCCCCGAAGCGAAGAGGGTGACGCCAACATCAAATCCGGTGAGGATCGCGACAAGGACGGTGGCCGGGAACATGGTGAGAACGTGTTGGAAACCGAGGGCGAGCATTGCGCCGATCGGGGGCCGGTCATTTGGGAGATAACCGAGTACGGCCTTCTGGGTGGCGACGGCCATAAGTGCTTGACTCCTTTGCGTCGTGGACTTGAGTGGATGTTACGGAAGGACGTTCAGCCGGAGACATGGGCCAGGGACAGGGTGACCTCCTTTCGAGTTGACGCCGCGTGGTGTTTTGGATTGTACCACTGAAGGGTCACTCTAGCACGTCAGGGAATTGTGGGGTATGCTTAATGTCATCATCGGCGCATTTCCGGCGATGAGTTTGCGCGGCTCCATCGCACCTCGGCGCAAACGCGACCTTATGGAGAGGAATTTCAGACTGACTTATGGATCGAAGCGTAGATTACGGCAGCAGTTATCCGCTGGGCGCAAACGTGCGCGAAGATGGCGTGAATTTCAGCATCTACTCGCGGGACGCCACCGCGATGCGCCTGCTGCTTTACGATGGCCCGAACGACTCGCAGCCCTCGCGGGTGATTGATCTTCACCCCAAACACAACCGCACGTTTCATTACTGGCACGTTTTCGTGCCCGGCACCCGGCCCGGCCAACTCTACGGCTTCCGGGCGGATGGCCCCAGGGAAATTCGCAAGGGTCTGCGGTTTGATCCGTCCAAGGTGCTGATAGACCCTTACGGGCTGGCGATTGCCATGCCGAAGAAGTACAGCCGCGCGAAGGCGTCGCGACCCGGCCCCAACGATGCGACCGCGATGAAAAGCGTCGTTGTAGACCCGGAGGATTATGACTGGGAGGGCGACGCTCCGCTTCATCGCCCCTTCGTGCAAAGCGTGATTTACGAAGCGCACGTCGGCGGGCTGACGCGTCACCCGAACTCCGGCGTCGCGCCCGAACGCCGCGGCACCTATGCCGGGTTGATCGAGAAAATCCCCTATCTGCGCGACCTCGGTGTCACAGCGGTCGAGTTGATGCCGGTGTTTCATTACGATGTTCAGGACGCGCCGCGCGGTCGAGAGAATTACTGGGGCTATGCTCCGGTGTCGTTCTTTGCGCCCCACGTCGCTTACTCGTCTCGCCCTGATGCGCTCGGCCCGCTCGACGAGTTCCGCGATATGGTCAAGGCCCTCCATCGCGCGGGCATCGAGGTCATCCTGGATGTCGTCTATAACCACACGACCGAAGGGGACGAATCCGGCCCCACGCTCTGTTACAAGGGCCTTGCGAACGACATCTACTACATCCTGGAGCCGAACAAGCGCCGCTATGCCAACTATTCCGGTTGTGGCAACGCGCTGAACGCCAATCAGGCGGTCGTGCGCCGACTCATTATAGACAGCCTGCGCTATTGGGTGCAGCACATGCACGTAGATGGCTTCCGGTTTGATCTCGCTTCGATCCTCGCACGCGATGAGGCCGGTCATCCGTTGGTTAACCCGCCCGTCCTGTGGGACATCGAGACGGACCCAGCGTTGGCGGGCGCGAAGTTCATCGCCGAAGCCTGGGACGCCGCGGGGTTGTATCAAGTGGGAAATTTTGTCGGCGACTGGTGGCAGGAGTGGAACGGCCATTTCCGCGATGACCTGCGCGGTTTTGTGCGCGGCGACTGCGGAACCGTTAAGCACGCCGCCGAAAGATTGTTTGGCAGCCCCGATCTGTACGTCCTGGAAAATCGGGACGCCGAGCAAAGCATTAACTTCATTACTTGCCATGATGGGTTCACGCTGAATGATCTGGTTTCTTACAATGAGAAACACAACGAGGCCAACGGCGAGGGCAACCGCGACGGGCACAACGACAATCGGAGCTGGAACTGCGGCGTTGAAGGGCCGACCGACGACCCGGAGATCGAGCGCCTGCGTAATCGGCAGGTGAAAAACTTCCTGGCCCTGAATCTCATGGCCCTGGGCACGCCGCTCTTGTTGATGGGAGACGAGGTGCGCCGGACGCAAGGGGGCAACAACAATGCCTATTGCCAGGACAACGAAATCAGTTGGTTTGACTGGTCCCTGTTAGAGCGCTACGCGGAGATTCACCGTTTCGCAAAGGCGATGATTCACCTGCGTCAGGGGCAAACCCGCGTCGCGACGGAAATGTCCATGACGCTGGCCGAGTTTATCGAACGTTCGGCGGTGACGTGGCACGGCGTCAAAGTGGGGCAACCGGATTGGGGCGATTGCTCCCACACGCTCTCTTTCACGGTCACAGGGGTTGGCGGCAAGCGTTTCTATCACTTCATCTTGAACGCGTACTGGGAGCCGCTGGAGTTCGAGCTGCCCGCGACCAACGGCTCGTCGCGCGGCTGGCTGCGCCTGGTGGACACCTACCTGGAACCGCCGGAGGACATCACGACCTACGAGGCGGCGCGTTCGATCCTGGGTAAGACATACACGATGGGGCCGCGTTCGGTCGCGATGTTCGTCGCGCCGCTGGGGTAGAGCGTCACAATTACGAGGACTGCGCATCCTCATCCCTCACCCTGCGGAGTGCGCATCTGAGGATGCGCACCGGCGCGACACGGATTGGCATCTGAGGATGCGCACTCCGCTATCGCGAGATGCCCTCATCGTCCCCCGAAATTCGCGATGAAGTAGTAACCCCAGCTTCCCCTCGCAACGCCGATACCAACTTCACTGTAGCTCGACCCCAGGATCGCACGGCGGTGCGGTCCGTTCGGGCCTTCGTTAAACCACATTTGGAAGGCTTTCTGGGGGGATTTGGCGTTGGCCCAGTTCTCGGTGGCGTTACGGGGCGCTAACCCTACCCGCGCCAGCCGCTCGCGCAGTCTTGCGCCGTCGGAGCCGATGTGGCTGCCACGATTGCGCCGTGCGCAGTCTTCCGCATGCGCCTGTGCGGCCTGCGCCAGCGCATCAGACCACACCAACGCAGGTAACCCACGCGCTGCGCGCTCTGCGTTCATCGAGTCCAGAATTGCGATTAACTCCGGCGCGGCCTCAGACGTGGGTGCAGCAGGCTCGGCCGGTTCAGGTTGTGGCGCATCGGCGTCTGGGCCTGGCGGCGTTTCCTCGGTTGGGGTGATTTCTGCGGTGGTCGTCTCTGCTGGAGCGGCCTCCGCATCCGGAGCAACTACTTCCGGTTGAGGGGGAGGGGGCGGCAGCGGTGCGGGCGGCGGCGGCGCGGCCGGCACCACGAGGGCTTGACCGACGCGCAAGGTGGTAGAGTCAAGCCCCGGATTTGCTGCCAGCAAATCTTGCACCGTAATTCCGTGTGTGACGGCGATATCCCAGAGCGTGTCTCCGGTCTTGATCGAGTATTCGTACGTTGTTGGCCGAGTTTCCTGTTTGGCTGCCTGCTCGGCCACTGCGGGGGGCGAGGTCGGAACAAGGATGACTTGACCGACGTGCAAGGCGGCAGAGTCAAGCCCCGGATTTGCCGCCAGCAATTCCTGCAATGTGATCCCGTGGGCGACGGCAATATCCCAGAGCGTATCTCCAACCTTGATCGGATATTCGTAAGCGGCCGATCGCGCCAAATCATGCGCGCGGTCAGACTGTGAACTGTGATGTTGCGGGCTTGCGGCGAGTTCGGCGGCATGCGCGCGGGGTGCGATGGACCCGAGAAGCAGGAGCGTGAGCAGTGGCAACAGCCGCCGTATGGCGTCTTTGTCTAGCATGGCGGCGAGTATACCGCACGATTCACGCATGTGCAAATCGGCGCATGGCGCTATTGCTCGTAGTGCGTAGCAGTACTCTACGTTTTCGTGCTTGTAGTGCGCAGTTCTCTGCGCCTCTTTCACTCGTAAAAGACGCTCTGCGCCAATCGAAATTCGGTCTGCTCCAACAGATTCACGTTGTCGCTGATCTGGTCAATCGAGCCGAGCGGTGCCCTCGCCGCAAGGGATTGCATTGCGGGGTCGGTGATCGCGGCCAACAGCGCGTCGGCATAACGCTGTCCCCAGATCACCGGGAAGGGGCGGTTGAAAAAGGGCATTGGCTCTTCGGGCAGCGGCTCGGTCAGGCCCAGCGCGTTATGTCTGTGCGCGCAGTAGCGATACGCCTCTGCGAGCAGCGCGCCGCGTTCCTGCCACGTCTCGGCAAGCAGCGCCGTGCGCAGGGGCGCAGCCAGCAATGGGCCGGCCTCCAATCGCATGAACGCCGTGCCCAGCCACTTGGGGTAGGGTGCATAGCAGCGTTCCTGCAGGAAGCACAACCGCATCACATCGCGCACCAGCCTGGCCCCGATCAGCGCCGATCCCACCTCGTCGCCTACCAGCCCGGCGCGTCCCATGAGGTGCTCTTCCTGCCCGATGCGCGCCCAGCCTGCCGCCATCATGTAAAGCCATACATCATGCGGGTAATAGGCGAACCGCTCGCGCAGCGCCTCCAGCCCGACCTCATCATGGAACACTGCGCCCGCTGTGAACGTAAGCAACCGCTGCTCCGGCCGGGTCAACCAGTCTAGCGGTGTCAGCTCGTGCTCGATGTCAAGGGCGAGATAGTCGTGAAGGTAGCCCCGGAACGAAAGAACCTCGACGCGATGGCTGATGGGGCCTTCTTCGGGCGCATCGGCAAGCAACCGCGTCCCGTCATCATTCGGATCGGGCGGGGCAAAGTGGGTCGAATAGCCCATGAAGTTGCGCGGCAAAGTCCGGCCCAGGGTCTCCGTGATCTGATTGGCCAACGCTTGATGCTCTTCATCACCGACGAAGAGCATCACCCGCGGCCCCCAGTTGTGATCGGTGGACATTTCGGTGTCGAACCCCAACACCTCAGACCCCGGCCCGATCAACCCCGCGCTGTAGCGGAGCCTGGGAAAATACTCGCGCAACACCGGCTCGACTGCTTCGGCATAAAAGCGCCGGGAGAGTTTCAGACCAGGGATGAAGGAGGGTTGTGCGTTGCTCAATGGTTCCGCTCCTACGTCAATAGCGCCAGCACAATGCCGCCGGCCAGCACCGAGGCGATTTGACCCGCCGTATTTGCCCCCATCGCGTGCATCAGGAGGAAATTCGTGTAGTCTTCTTCGGCTGCCACGCGCTGTACGACGCGCGCGGCCATCGGAAACGCGCTGATCCCCGCCGCGCCAACCAGTGGGTTGAACTTCCCGCCGCTGAGGACGTTCAGAAGCTTCCCGAATAGCACACCGGCCGCGGTGTCCAGCGCAAAGGCCACGATGCCGAGCAGGAGAATGAACAGCGTTTGCAGGTTGACGAACGAGTCGCCGACCATGGTCGCGCCGATGGTCAGCCCCAACAACATCGTGGTGACGTTGGCAACCTCGTTTCCGGCCGATTTGACCAGCCGGTCTACGACGCCCGATTCGCGCATCAGGTTGCCGAACATCAGAAACCCGATCAGCGGGCTGGCCTGCGGGGCGATCAGCCCGGTCATCAGCGTGACGACGATCGGGAACAATAGCCTGGCGCGGCGACTGACGGGGCGCTCGACATAGGGCATGTGGATGGCGCGCTCGCTTTTCGTCGTCAGCAGGCGCATGATCGGCGGTTGGATGATCGGCACGAGGCTCATGTAGGTATACGCCGCCACGGCAATGGGCGCGAGCAGGTGCGGGGCCAGCTTCGACGACACATAGATACTGGTTGGCCCGTCAATCGCGCCGATGATGCCCACCGATGCAGCCTCGTTGAGGGTGAAGACGCCGCTGGCGAGCGCGATCAGCAGCACGCCGAAGATGCCGAATTGCCCCGCCGCGCCCACCAGCAGCATCTTCGGGTTTGACAGCAGCGGCGCGAAGTCGGTCATCGCCCCGATGCCGATGAAGAGTAATAACGGGAAAAGTTCGGTTTCGATGCCGGCCCGATACAAGGGATAGAAAATGCTTTGCGAGGTCTCCCCCGCGGTGATAGCCCGCAGGTCCAGCCCCATGCCCGCGCCGGGGATATTGGCCAGGATCGCGCCCATGCCGATGGGAATCAACAACACCGGCTCGTATTCGCGCGTGATCGCCAGGTAGATCAGGAGCGCGCCGACGCCCATCATCAACAGGTTAGGCCACGTCAGCCCCGCGGGGCCGCTCAACAGGGAGCGCAATGTCGTTTCGTCAATGATCATGCGTCGGCTCGATCTCTATGCCAATTGGATCAGGAGGTCCCCATAGGCGACGGCCTGTCCCGCCGTCACCGCGATGGACTTGACCACGCCCGCGTGCGTCGCGCGGATGGGGTTGCGCATTTTCATGGCTTCGAGGATGCACAGGACCGTCCCCGGTTCCACCGGATCGCCGACTACTACCGCGACGGAGAGGATGACGCCAGGCATGGGGGCCGTCACCTCGCCGTGATACTCTTCGCCGGCCGGTTGGGCAGGGCGCACCACCGGCACGCGTGGCGGGGGAGGCAGCGGCGTCGGTTCGAGCGCCGGGCGCGGCGGGGGCGCAAGCCCTTCGGACGCAACGGGCGGCTCCGCATCGGCAATCCTCACTTCGAACGCCTGGCCGTCCACGATGACTTGCAGCGGCGTCTCGCCCGGATCGGGGATCTCGATATGGTAGACTTTGCCGTCAACGATCAATTCAAAAGCAGGCATCGGCGTTTCCTCTTCTGGCTGAAACTCCCCGTGCGGCGGAGTGCGCATCCTCAGATGCGTAGCGCACCTCCGCGGGGAGCGAGATTATTTGACTTCCGTCCGTGGCGGTCGCCACGGTTCGAAGGCAATCGCGCGGTTGGTCGTCACCCAGCTCGGCGCGGTGCGCCCGTGCTCGAACGCCGGGCCGACCGGCGCTTCCAGCAGCAGCGGCGTCGCGCTGGAGATCAGCGTCGCCGCCGCAATCGCGGCCACCCGGGCGCGCTCCGCGGTGATCGTCGCAATCTGTGCGCGCTCTTCGGCGGTCAGTGGGATCGTCGCCGGTCGGGCGTCCGGTTCCGCGCCGCCCCGGTTGAGCAGGGAGATCAGCGCCCAGAGTAGGCCCAACGCCGCAAAAACAAGGCTCATGCCGATCACGGTGATGAGCAGCCCCTGGACCAGCAATTCTCCGGTTTCAGCGTCCATTCGACCTCACATCGGCATCAGGCCGTGCTTTTTTGGCGGGTTGGTCGCCACCTTCGAGCGCAGCACTTCCATCGCGTTGACCAGCCGAAGCCGGGTATAGCTCGGCTCGATCACCTCATCAATTTGCCCCACGTCTGCCGCCGCATAGGGGTTGTGGAACTTGTCCACGTACTCTTTGAGGAGTTGCGTGCGCAAGGCTTCCGGGTCCTCGGCCTGGGCCAGTTCGCGCCGGAAGAGGACATTGACCGCGCCTTCCGGCCCCATCACGGCGATCTCTGCCGTCGGCCACGCGTAGGCGAGATCGGTGCGCATCTGCTTCGAGCTCATGGCGATATACGCGCCGCCCATCGCCTTGCGAATCACGATGCTGATCTTCGGCACAGTG
Source organism: Anaerolineae bacterium (assembly GCA_038214535.1). Taxonomy (GTDB): domain Bacteria; phylum Chloroflexota; class Anaerolineae; order CG2-30-64-16; family CG2-30-64-16; genus JBBQRS01. Next base: position 37,989 of record JBBQRS010000006.1, on the reverse strand, counting down.
GCCTCGCAATAGGCGTAAATCACCTTTGCGCCGTGGCGGATGATCCCGGCGTGTTCCTGCGCGACGCCCGGCATGTAGCCCGGACAATCCACGAGGGTGATGATGGGCAGGTTGAACGCGTCGCAGAAACGCACGAACCGGGCGATCTTGTCGCTGGAATCAATGTCGAGGACGCCCGCCAGATAGAGCGGTTGGTTTGCAACGACGCCCACGGGGAAACCGTCGAGCCGCGCGAAGCCCACCAGGGCGTTTTTCGCATAGTGCGCATGGGTCTCCAGGAAGCTACCACGGTCGAAGACGCTGGCGATGATCTCGCGCATGTCATACGGTTCGCTCGAATCTTCCGGGATCAGGTGGTCGAGCGCGTCGTCACGTCGCGCCGGGTCGTCGTAAGGGGCCACGCGCGGCGGGTCTTCGCTGTTGTTTTGCGGCAGGTAACTCAGAATCTCGCGGATCAGGCGGAACGCGCCACCCTCATCCTCGGTTGCGAAGTGCGCCACGCCGCTGCGTACGTTGTGAGCGACTGTGCCGCCCAGGGTCTCGAAACTCACGACCTCGCCGGTCACCGATTTGATCACATCCGGCCCGGTGATGAACATGAAGCTGATGTCGCGCACCATGATGATGAAATCTGCCAGCGCGGGCGAGTAGACTGCGCCGCCCGCGCACGGCCCCATCTGCACCGAGATTTGTGGGATCACGCCGGACGCCATCACGTTGCGGACGAACAGTTCGCCATACGCCGCCAGCGACCGGACGCCCTCCTGGATGCGCGCCCCGCCCGAATCGAGCAGCGCGATCACCGGGATGCCGCTCTCCTGCGCCAGTTCCATGATCTTGCAGACCTTCTGAGACTGGACCTCGGAGAACGATCCGCCCAGCACGGTGAAATCCTGGGCGTAGACTGCGACGCGCCGCCCGTCTATCTTCCCGAAACCGGTGACCACGCCGTCGCCGGGATATTTCTTGTCCGCCATCCCGAAATCGCTGATGTTGTGCAGCGCAAGCCGTCCCAACTCCTGGAAGCTGCCGCTGTCCAGCAGGTGTTCGATGCGCTCGCGCGCCGTCAGCTTGCCTTTGGCGTGTTGGTCTTCGATACGATCTGCGCCGCCGCCGAGTTTGGCGCGCGCGCGCATCCGCCGCAGCTCATCGAGCTTACCGTTCACAGATTAACTCCTGTGGATTCTGCGTAAGAATGGATCATCAAAAACACCGTTATGTTTCTTGCCCGACGCCTGCCATCGTGATAAAATAGCCATCGTCTGTTGGAGAGGTCGCATAGCTCGGCCGAGTGCGCGCGTCTCGAAAACGCGTATCCCGTAAGGGATCGAGGGTTCGAATCCCTCCCTCTCCGCTCATCGCACGTCCGGCGGCCCCATTCCGGTGGGGCCTTCTTTTTTGCGCCGATCGTTCGTCCCTGTGTGCGAGATTATCTCTTAATGGTTAGCATGAACGGGACGCGTGGGCAATGACGGTGGTCATAGTCCTGCCGGCATTGTGAGAAGCGTACGCTCGCAGCATGTTTTGCCGGAACGATTTGGCCGTGAACGGGACGGGCGATATAATTCTTTCTGCTGGGGAGAGGTCGCATAGTTTGGTCTAGTGCGCACGACTGGAAATCGTGTATCCTGCAAGGGATCGAGGGTTCGAATCCCTCCCTCTCCGCTCTCGCATACGGGTCGCCCACGCAGGCGGCCCGTATGCTTTAAATGTCAGCCTGATATCAGCTAAATGGAATGTAAACTCTTGCCCGGCATGAGATAATATAGTCTGAGGATAATAGTATCAGGGAAATGCTTCTGTCGAAGCGATTGCGTGTGCAGCAGGGGGGAATTATGGAAGGGTTTGGCGTTTTGCAGAGCCTGTTGGCATGGCTGACGAATCCCAACGTCGCCTATCTCTTGCTGATCGCCGGATTGGTGGCCCTCATCGCGGAGATCAGTATGCCGGGCATTGGCTATTCGGGTGCGATTGGGGTCGTGTGTCTGATCCTGGCGCTGCTGGGGCTGTTTCGCCTGCCCACCAACTGGGTGGGCGTGCTGCTCATCGTCGCAGGTTTCGTGATGTTGTTGCTTGATCTGAAGATCGCGGGCTTCGCCTTGAGTATCGCCGCCCTGATCGCGCTTGGGTTGGGTTCGTTTCTGATCTTCACGCCCTTCGGGCCGGATGCGTCTGAAGCAACAGTGCGGTTGAGCCCCTGGCTCGCCATTGGCGCAACGTTGGGTGTGGAGTTGTTTTTCTTGCTTGGTCTTACACGCGCGGTTGCGTCGCAGCATCTACCGGTGGCAGTGGGCCGCGAGACGATCGTGGGTAAGCTCGGCAAGGTTACGCAAGAGCTGAACCCTGCCGGACAGGTGCTCGTTGAAAGCGAAGAGTGGAGCGCGATTTCAGACGGCGAGGCTAAAGTCTCGCGCGGGACGATCGTCAGAGTTTTGGGCGTTGAAGGTCTGACCTTGCGCGTGCAAGCCTTGCCGGATGATATCGCATCGGACTTTGATGGCTGAATAATGGTTGTGCGGATTGCGCATAGACGCATGAAAGGAGCGAAAGATGGGCGTGATTATCGGATCGGGTTTGGTGATTGCCTTGTTGGCGGTCGTGTTTTTCTTGCTGGTGTTCCGTCCCCTGCGGGTGGTGCGAGATTACGAACGCCTTGTCGTGTTCCGGCTCGGCCGCTACGTGGGCGAAAAGGGGCCGGGCCTTGTCTGGCTCTGGCCGGTGTTGGATCAATCGGTGCGGGCCAATCTGCGTGAGGATTTCCTGGAGATTCCCAGCCAGACCTGCATCACACAGGACAACGCCCCCATTGACATTGACTTTCTGATTTACTGGAAAGTGATTGATCCGGGGCTCAGCGTGCTCAAGGTGAGCGACTTTGCCGGGGCTTCGCAGGGCATCGCAACCACCACGTTGCGCGCCGTCATCGGCGACATTGCGCTGGATGACGTGCTGGCCCGCCGTGAGCAGATCAATCAGGTCTTGCGCACCAAGCTCGACGAAGTGACCGAGCGCTGGGGCGTCAAGATCACGAGCGTCGAAATTCGCGAGATCGTGCCGCCCAAGGACATTCAGCAGGCGATGAATCGGCAGATGGCCGCAGAGCGCAACCGGCGCGCCACGGTGATCGATGCGGAAGGCCAGCGCGAGGCCTCGATCACCGTAGCTGAGGGCGCGAAGCAGGCGTCCATTCTGACCGCCGAGGGCGAGAAACAGAGCGCCATCCTGAAGGCCGAGGGTGGCCGGCAGGCGGCGATGCTTAACGCCGAGGGCCTGGCGAAGGCCCTCTCGACGACCAACAGCGCGGCGCAGAGCCTGGACGGTAAGACCATGTCGCTGCAATACCTCGATGCGCTCAAGACCATTGGGGCCGCGCCATCCACCAAGTGGATCTTGCCGTTGGAGATCACGGCCCTGGCGCAGTCGTTCGCGAATCGCATGACGCCCGCCGAGGCCGCCTCAAACGGCGCGGAGCCGGAGTACGAGACTGTCGAGACGCTTTGACAAGCGACCCTCGATCGGGTAAAATCATAGATGGTCGTGCTAGACGGGGAACTAGCGGTGCCCTGTATCCGCAATCCGCTATAGCGGAGTTGAATTCCCTTTCGAGGGTCTGTCGGTCTGCGGGACTGCCTGCCCTGATGGCGTTGAGGGCTGGGTCCTGTGCGGCGGGAGCCTGTGAACCGGGTCAGGACCGGAAGGTAGCAGCCCTAAGCGGTCACTTTCGGGTGCCACAGGGGAGCCTGGTCCGAGCCGGATGGTGTGGGCAAGCCGTGTGACGAGATTCGACAAGGGGTGCACGACCAGCACTCATAGAGAGCCGCCGGGTGATAAAACATCCGGCGGCTTTTTGTTCGTAGTGCGTTCGTTAGCGCGCCCCCGCTTGTAGTGCGCAGTTCTCTGCGCATGTGGCGCACGGGCGCTCAGGAGCGCGCGCTACGAACGAAGCTGCGTATGCGGATTGCTCGTAGTGCGCAGTTCTCTGCGCCGCCGCAACTCAACCGCCCGCGCGCACTTCAATTTCTTTGATCTCGAACGCCGGTCCGCCGGAAAGCAGCCCCCACTTTCCCTCGATCCGCGCGCGATCCGCAGCCTGATAAACTCCAACCACCAGGTGATACACGCCATCGGTCAGCCCCGCCGGAATATCCAGCACATGACGGTCGCGCACCATCTCGCCGGCCTCCCAATGTTGCGTGGGATAGCGCCCCTGCAACGGTTCTTCCTCAATGCCTGCGACCACATTGCCAGTAGCATCCAGCAGTTGCAGCACAACCACCAGCGGTTCACCCGGCGACTCGACGGCCTGCCACAAGATTTCCACCGGCATCTGATCGCTCCCCGAAACGCGCGTCGCGGGCGTGCCGGCTTCGAGGATGCGCAGCGGTCCAAACTGTGCGATCCCCGGCCCCAATGCGGCGGATGACTCCGGCTGTATCACATCAACTTCGCCGAGCGTGATCTCCTGCTCGCCTGAAGCGAGCGCGAGCGGTTGGCCGGTTGCCGGGTCATAGGTGACCAGTTTGACGCTGTATGCGCCCGGCGGCGTGCCGGGTGGAATTTCCAACGCGATCGGTTGGCGCTGCGCCTGACCCACAGGCCACGCGCTGGAAGGGTAGAGTGGCCCCAGCGGTCGCTCATCGGGAGGCTGCGCCCAGATCGTTCCATCAGAGCCGACCAGCCGCAGGGAGGTCGCAATGTCCGCGACAGGCTTCTGGGGCAGCCACATGAGCTCGCCGTAGAGCCGATCTCCCGCAGTCGCCTGCGTTGCGGGTTCTAGCCATTGCACCTTGAGGCCGTTCTTGTAAGCCGCTTCGGGGCGTGCGGGAACCCACGGCGCACCTTCCCTGGGCGTGAACGCTTGCAACCGCATGTTGGCCTCGCCGGCGAAAACCCGGTCCTCGACCATGCCCCCATGCTCATCCAGCAGCGACCGAACCACCCCATCCGGGTCGGATACAGTGTCATAGATGCGATAGTGCCATAGCCGGGGATATTTCGCGAAAGCCGCGGCGATCTGGGCGCGCGCCGTCTCAGCCGGCATCGCGAAGAAATCGGAGCGCGGGTCGCCCCAGCCCAGGTCGGGCGCGCCGTCAACGTGGCCGGTCGTCAGCATCAGCAGCGCGTCATCCGCGCGCGGATCTGGCAGCGATTCGGTGAGCCGAACGCGTTCGGCGATCTCGCCCGGCCAGTAGGTTGCCAGCGTCGTATATGCGTATCCCGCGTTGACGAGCGCTGCGTCGCCGGGCCGCCACTGTTCGTACAACGCGCGCACCGCCCCACGATGATCGTCGGCGCGAAATTCCGGCGCGGTCCAGAAGGCGTGCAGCGTCGCGCCCGCGCCCACCAGCCAGGCGAGCGCGACGACCGTCGCAACGACGCGCTGCCGTCGCCACAGGTGCGCCTCTCCGCTTGCCATCGCCACGTAGACCGCCGGGCTGAACGTGAAAAGATAGCGCACGTGATAGAGCGGCGTCATCAGCGCCGAGACGATCAGGATCAACGCAGGCGGCCCCAGGGTGACCAACCACAGCCGGGCGCGCGGGCGTGTGCGCGCCAGACCCCACACGAAGACGCCTAGAACGACCAGCGCGATGGGTATCGTCCAGACAGGGGCAGACTGGCCCAGGCTGAGCGCCTGCCAGCCCTCCGTCAGCGCGGTGAGGGGCGGCGTGGGTTGTCGCCACGGCGGCACCGGCGGATCGGTCGCCTGCCGGATCGCATTCGGCAGCCACGGCAAATAGAGCAGGAGCGCAGCGAAATTGGCCGTAATCCAACCTGCGAGTGTTTTACGGTCCAGACGCTTCCGAAGCGCCTCCCACACCACCCAGAGGTTGAGCGGAACCAGCAGGAAGACGAAATAGTAAAGCGTGTACATCCCGGTCGCCGCCGTTAGCGCATAGACAGCCCACCACCAGAATCCACCGGCGCTTACGGCCCGATAAAGCGCATAGATCGCCAGCGCGCCCAGGGCCGCGCCGAGCGTATACATCCGCACTTCCTGGCTATACTGGACGTTGAACGGGCTGAGCGCGACGAGTCCGGCGGCAATCAGGGCGGCCCTTGCACCCGCCAACCGGCGCGCCAGGATGTAAGCCAGCGCAATCAGTGTGACGCCGAAAAAGACGGAGAAGAAGCCCGCCGCCCACTCCAGCCCGATGCCGGTTGGCGCGGCGCGCCCATCGGGGAAGCCCATGAGGATGAGCCACCCTCGCAGGAGGAGGTAATAACCCGGCGGGTGGATGTCGCCCGCCGTATGGCGCAAAAGTTCGGGAACGGGGCTGCCTGCGAGGTAGCCGCTGACGGTCTCGTCGTACCACAGACTATCAACGCCCAGGCGGTAGAAGCGCAGCGTCAGCCCGACCGCGAGGAGGATCAGAAGCGCCGCCCGCTCCCTGCCAGCGCGCGTCATACGACCCGATTGGGGATCGGTTCGGCGTGGAGATAGCGGAGGATCGGCTCGTAGTCGCTGGCGCGCGTGACGGGCGCGTTTGCCGGTGCGGCCCCGGCCGCAGTATGTGGCGTCAAAAGGACATTGCGCTGCGGCCCTTCCAGCGCCAACATCCGCAACGGGTTGTCGGCGCGCATCGGCTCCCACTCGAACGTGTCCAGCGCCACGCCGGCCAGATGCCCCGAACGGACGGCGTCCGCCAGTGCGGCCTCATCTATCACGCTGCCGCTGCCGCATCCGACGAAGAACGCGCCCGGCTTCATCCGCGCAAACTCCGTCGCGCTGATGGATAAGTCGATCTCCTCGTAGTAGGGCAACAGGTCTGCTACGAAGTCGCTCGTTTCGAGAAGTGCATCGCGGCTGACATACGTCAGCTCCAGCGCGCGCTCGCTCGACTCGGGCAGTCGTCGTCGCCGGTGATAGCGGACGTTGCAGCCCCAGCCGAATAACCGCCGGGCGACCTCTGCGCCGATTTCGCCGAACCCCAGGATACCCACGGTTTGCCCATACAGCCCGCCGATGCCGGTGCGTCCCGACCAGTTATAGGCGAAGGTGTCTTCATCGGTGCGCCGGCTGACTCCCCAGTCTCCCGCCTCCAGAGCGATCGCTTGCACCTCACGCAGGCGCTTTGCAAGGGCCAACATCTGCATGATGACGTGCTCCGCCACCATCATGACGCTCCGCTGCGGCCAATAGCAGACCTCGATGCCGGCCGCTTTGGCCGCTTCAAGGTCAATGTCGTGCGTTAGCGAGCCCAGCCGCTCGATCATCTTAAGGTGGGGAGCCTTACGGAGAATCTGCGCGTCCACCAGACCGACGCGCTCACTGATCAGAAATTCGGCGTCTGCCAGATAGGCATCGAGCGCCTCATCCCGGCCCCGGCGGATGATGGTGACTTCGAGTTCGGGCGGGGCGGCGGCCAGCGCGTCCTGTTGATGGCGTGCGCCGCGTTCGGTCAGAAACAGTGTTTTGTGTGGCATAAGATGTTTGGCCTGTGATGGATGAGTTAGGCGGTTGCGTCGAAACGGCGCGACGCACACCGTTTTCTAACACATTCGCCCCACCCCGTCAATTACAGGCGCATCTCAACGGATAACCCTGTGAATTTACCCGCATATTCTCAGACCATCCTATATCTGCCCCTGACGCGTGTGAACCGCTGGCGCAAGTAACAGCGCCAGCGCCAAAATGACACCCAGGCCGAACAGCGTCCAACGCGTCGGCGGGACCTGCCCCAACATGCGTAAGAACGCGCTGCTCATACTCTCCTCGACCGCCGATTTGCCCATCGCTTGTTCGATGCGGGCCAGCGCCGCGTTCGCCGCTGCGTGTGCTTCGGCATCCGCTTCGCGCTCCACTGCCGCCGCCAGCGCCGCGTGCGCCGCGCCGGTTCCCGTTTCGCCCAACGCCCATGCGGCCTCACCGCGCACATTCGCGACCGGGTCGTCGAGCGCCGCAATCAGCGCATTCGTCGCATCCGCCGGCTTGAGCCAACCCAGGGCTTGCGCCGCGTTGGCGCGGAGCGTCGGGTCGCCGCTTGCCAGCACCGTCACCAACGGTTGCACCGCCGGGCGTCCTGCCTGCGCCAGTCCGATCAGTGCCGCGTGCCGGGCCGTCTCTGTGCCCTCCGGCCCTAACGGTTCGATCAACGCCTGGATCGCGTCCGGTGCGCCGATGGTCGCCAGCGCCTCAGCGCCGCGCCGCGCGGGCAAGGCCCCATCGGCTCGCAACATCTCACTCAGCGCCGGGATCGCGGCTGTGTCTTTGAAAAGCCCCAAACCATACGCCGCGCGTGCCCGCACCGATTCGTGGTCCGACTTCAGCGCCTCGCGCAGGGCGGGCAACGATTCCACCCCATCCAACGCCGCAATGGCTTCGACAACGCGATCCCCGACCAGTGTGTCAGGGTCGTCCAGCATTTCGGACAGATAGGGTAACGCCTCGCGGCTGCCGACGAGACCGAGCGCGCGGGCCGCGGCCGCACGTCGCGCTGCATTGTCAGACGAAAGAGCTTCGATCAACCCGCTGTCAAGGGTGAGTTGCACGGTGTGCTCGCCGTCCGCATCTTGCGCCGTCACCGCGGTGAGAGATCCCGCGACCGATTGCAGACCGGTGATCGGGGTCGCGCCAGGCAGCGCGCGCGCCATCTCGAACCACTGCCGCCCGCCGTCTACGCTGACGAAGACCCCCAGCGGAGCCAGTCGTGCGGCGCTCGTCCCCAGCCAGACGCCAGTCGCGGTGTACATCACCTCTTCATCAGACGGGTTGATGCGGATATCGCTCACGGCCATCGCCCCCGCGCCGCCCAACAGCAGCTCGGGGCTGTTTACCGGCTGCCATGTTGCGCCGCGATCATTCGAGCGCAACAGCCCGGATGATTCCGTGCCGACGAAGAGGGTTCCCGGCGTGTCTTGCAGCACGGCCATTGCCGTCGTGCGTCCGGGCAATGCGCCCGCCCGCGCCCAGGTCTCGCCGCCGTCTTCGCTCACCCACACCGCGTCCTCGCTCCGTGCGAAGACCAGGTTTTCCTGTCCGTGTACGGCCTCTATCTCCGCCACTGAGGCGGGAATGGCCGCCACGCGATGCCACGTCGCGCTGCCGTCGTCGCTGCGCTCCACGCGCGTCGTGGCGCCCGGTTCGCCGCCCCATTGATAGACGAACGCGGTCGCTGTGGCTGCGCCCGAACCGGCGTTCTCGCCCGGTGCAACGTTTCGGCTCGAATCCGAAAGGATAGGCAACCCGATGGGCGCCATCCCCAGGACCAAAATGATCGCGGCCAGTGAAACACGCAGCCACTGCCGGGAAACAATCGTTTGGAATAAGTTTTTCATCGCTGATGCCTTCCTGTTCACGGCCTGCTTCGCACAGGCTTGCTTCGTTCAAGCGTGCGCCAGGCTGTGTCCGTTTCTATGGTATATAAGACGTATAGCCGGTATCAGCGGTTCCAAATTGACAGCCCTCCCGAAGGATGCTAGACTGCCCGCCGAACCGGGTTGATCCCCGCGCCGCCGGAATTTTGCAGTCCTTATGTCCAACCTGTTGAACGAATCTCATTGATGCACGCGACGATTGAAGCGCTTTATGGGACGGAAGCCCCAACGCAACGCGCCCGCTATCAACGCGCCCTGGAGCAATTCTACGCGCTCTATGGCCCTGGCGAGGCGCGTATCTACCGCGCCCCCGGTCGCGTCAACCTGATCGGCGAGCACACCGATTACAATCATGGTTTCGTTTTCCCGCTGGCCCTCGATCGGGATACGCTGTTGATTGCGCGCCCGCGTCGCGAACCGGTCGTCCGGCTTGGCAACGTGGAAGCCGCGTATGCCCCCACCGAATTCACGATAGGGGAGACGCTCCAACCGGCGCAACGCGGCCACTGGAGCAATTATGCGCGCGGCCCTGCGCAACTCATGGCGCAACGAGCCGCCGAACTGGGGTTGACCACTCCCCTGCGTGGTCTGGATGGCTTGGTAGATGGGGCCGAACCGTTCGGTGTGCCGCGCGGCGCGGGCGTCAGTTCCTCCTCCGCGCTGACGGTCGCCGCGGCGGTGGCGCTGGCCGATACCAACGGCTGGGAACCGGACGACGCCGACCTTGCGCGATTCTGTTCAACCGCGGAATGGTACGTGGGAACACGCGGCGGCGTCATGGACCATTTCGCCTCCATCCTGAGCCGGCAAAGCCACGCGCTCTTCCTGGATTGCCGACCCGCCGTGGATGGCGCTTACGCGACCAGGCGTGTCCTAATGCCTGCGGGTTACCGGTTGATGGTTGTGGATTCGGGCGTGCATCACGACAACGCGCGTGGCGAGTTCAACCTGCGTGTCGCGGCCTGTCGTGCGGGTGTTGCTCTGTTGCGTGACGGCTATCCCGGTATCACGCATCTCAGAGATGTGCAGAAGGTGACCTGGCCTGAACTCGAGCCGTTGTTGCCGGAACGCATTACGGTGCGCGATCTGAATGAGCAGGGTTACGACCTCGGTGATCTGCCGGGCCTCGAAGAGGATACCTCGCTGGATGTGCGGGCCAGATGCCGGCATGTCTGGACGGAGAATCAGCGGGTGCTGGATGCGGCCGTTGCGCTCGAGGCCGGAGATGTGCTGCGGGTTGGCGCGCTGCTTTCCGCAGCGCACGCCAGCGCGCGCGATGATTACGGGGTGAGTTGTCCCGAAGTGGAGACGCTGATTAGGGTCGCGTGCGAAGTGGATGGCGTCCTCGGGGCGCGGCTCACCGGGGCGGGGTGGGGCGGCTGCATCATCGCCCTGACGGCGGACGCCGCGGTTAACGAGTTTTCGCGCCACGTTCGTGAGAGCTACCTCCGTGAATATGGGCGTGACCCGGTGGTCTTTGCCTGTCAGGCCGGCCCCGGGGCCGGGCGGGTATCGGGATTTCGCTGAAAGCGCGAGGAAAAATCACATGATTCTGAAGCCGGTGAATGTTGCGCTGCCCGCGCACGCCGCGGCGATTGCAAAGATTTGGAGCGCGGCTTGCGGCGCAGACCTGGCGATCAGCGAACGCGCGGCCGCGTACAACCTGCAACCCGTCACGGGTGGGCGTCACGGCGGCGTGATCGCTGTCGAAGATGGCTTGTCGGTCGGCTTCGTGCTGACCAGTGTCGTCAAAGATGACCCGCTGGCCTCAGCGCCCGAAACCGGCTGGATTGACGCCATCGCCGTTGCGCCGGAGCATCAGGGGCGGGGCGGGGGCAGCGATCTGCTACGCTGGGCCGAGGCGTGGCTGGCAGGGCAGGGCTGCACGCATTGGACGGTCGGCGCGAGCATACGCCCCTTCACGCCCGGCTTGCCGTCAACCCTGCTGAGCCTCGATTTCTTCCATAAGCACGGTTACGTCTCGCCGCCCGGCTATGCGCGCGCCTGGGATGTGGCGCGTAGCCTCACGGAGTATGAGACTCCTGCCACGGCGCGGCGCGAGATTGTGTATGATGTTCGCCCCGCTACGTCCGGCGATGAGAGTGCGTTGCTCGATTTCCTGAAGCGCGAGTTTCCCGGTCGCTGGCGCTACGAGTTCGAAGAGTTCCTGCGGGGCGGCGAGCGTCTCTCCGACTACATGATCCTGTGGACCGATCAGGGCGTAGACGGGTTCTGTCTGCTGACCTTCGAGGACTCGGTGCGCCCCCTCGACCGTTTCTTCCCCTGGGCGCTGAACCGGCCCTGGGGCCAACTTGGTTCCATCGGCGTGAGCGAACAACGGCGCGGGCTGGGGCTGGGCGCGGTCCTGCTGGATGCCGGCCTGCGCCGCCTGCGCGACGCCGGTGTAGACGGCTGCGTGATTGACTGGACCGGGCTGCTGGATTTCTACGGTAAGTTCGGCTTCACGCCCTACCGGGAATACGTAATCCTCGCCAAACAGGCAGCGTAACAAAACCGTTTGCGGACTGCGCATCCTCAGATGCGCAACAACGCGCGTGTTACAGGGCGCGTTCCAACACTTCAGCCAACTCCGCGTCCGTCAACACGATCGGGTTCGCCTTCGTGCTCGACGCTGCTTTCGTGCGCGCCACGATGGTCGCAAAGTCCTCGCGCCGCACGCCATATGCACCCAGCCCCGGAATACCCAGGTCGCCGACCATCTCTCGCAGAAACGCGACCGCGGCAACAGCGTTTGTATCTGCCCCGGTTGTGAGCATCCTCGTCAGTTCGGTGTACCGTGCAAGCGCAACGTCCTCGGGTGCGCGTTGGCGCAGCGCCTCCAGGTTGACGGCCGTGACGTGCGGCAGAAGCGCCGCGCACGCGGCCCCATGCGGCGCAGGGAACATCCCGCCGGGCACCCCCGCAAAGCCATGCACCGCGCCCAGCCCCGCGTTGCCCAGCGCCAGCCCGCCCAGCAAACTCGCGAACGCCATATCCTCACGCGCCGCCGCGTTCGCCCCGTCCCGGTATGCAATCGCGAGCGATCGGATTACCCGCGGGATGCCGTCTCGACACAGGGCGTCCGTCATCGGGGTCGCGCGCATCGATACGAACGGTTCGATCAGTTGCGTCAACGCGTCGAGGCCGGTGCTCGCCGTTACAGCGGGGGGCATCGTGTGGGTCAGTTCGGGATCCACCAGCGCCACGCGCGGCAGCATGTGCGCGCTGCGCAGGCTCGCCTTGATCCCGTGTTCGGGCGACATCAACACGGCGTTCCGCGTCGCCTCCGACCCGGTTCCGGCGGTGGTCGGCGCGGCAATATATGGCGCAGAGGGGCGGTCGAGCGGTTTGCCGAGGCCGACGACCTCCAGGTAGTCGAGCGGGTCGCCGCCGTTGCCCAGCAGGGCGGCAATCGCCTTTCCCGCATCCAGCGCGCTGCCGCCGCCCAGCCCGATCACCAGGTCACACCCGGCGTCTCGTGCCAGCGTCACGCCGCGTCGCGCCAGTTCTACGGTCGGTTCGCTGGAAACGGCAAAGTTGACATAACCCATACCTGCGGCGACGAGATATTCGCCTAAACGCCCGGCATGGAGCGCCTCGGCCCCCGTTGCCAACAGGGCGCGGCGGCCCATCGCCGCGGCGGGCGCGCCGATCTCGGCCAGCGCGCCGCGGCCGAAGATGATGCGGCCCGGCCCGGCAAACTCGAAGCGCGCCGGGAACGGCCAGGCTCCAGATATCATCTCAACGCCATCCCGACAGGTCGGGGGAGACCGCGGTGTATTTGACGCCGACGCGCGGCTCCGCCATCATCTCCGCCACCCGGTCGCGCCAGATCGGATAATGCGCCGTTTCTTTGTGCTGCGCCGCGGCTTCCGCGGATCGGTAGACTTCCACCAGCACGAAACGGGTCGGATCGTCGGCTTGCTGTACCACGTCGAACCGCGCCACGCCCGGTTCGCGTAAGCTGTTGCGCGCGTTCTCCAGCGTCGCCGCAATGAATTCATCCACGGATTCCGGCTTGACGTGTGCGTGTACGTGAACGATGTGCATCTTTCTCATGCCCCCCTGGGTCTAAAGGATGAAAATACAGCCAAATCCGCGTTCATTCTACGCAGATCCCCGACAAGGGGGCGCTTGTCCGTCGAAGAGCCCCGATCAGGGGGCGTCCCTTTGCGAGCTAGATTCTTAGCTTTGCGCCGGTTGGGGCTTTGCCAGCATCCATGTGCCGAGCATCCCCAGGATGAAGCACCCCACCGCCGTGACGCCGAACGTGATCCGCACCGCCATGCCGGGGGCCGTGAATCCGGCGTTTTCCACGCCGGTCGCCATGATGCCGCTCAGCCACGGACCCAGGAACATCCCTACCGCGTAAACCGACTGGTGCAACCCCATGGCCGTGCTGCGCTCGACCTCGTCCACATCGCGGATGCTCATCCCCATCAGCACCGGATAGGCCACGCCCAGCGAAAAGCCGATGCCGACCTGTGAGATGATGAGAAACGGAATGTTGGGGGCCAGCGCCGAACCGCCCAGCCCGGTCGCCAGGAGTGCAAAAGCCACGTAAGATAACCGCTTCGGCCCCATGCGTCGCACCAGTGTCGTCGCCGCCAGGTTACCCAGCAACCCCAGGAAGATGTTCAGGCTCACGAGGGTGCTCAACGTGACGTCCGACGCGTTGAGGTTTTTCGCCAGGATGGGCAGGAAGCCGAACGTGCTGGCCCAGTTGGCATACTGCGCGACGGCGCTCAACAGCGAGGGCAGCAGCACATCGCGCCGCAGGATCAGGTGTCCGATCCCCGACATCGAAGGCTTACGGGAGGGCAGCGGTTTCTCTGGGGTAGTCGCCGCGATCACCAGCGCGACCGCCGCGAACGCGGTCGCCACGGTGAAGGCGAGCGAATAGCCGCCGATATTGTTGAGCGGGCCGTTTGAAAGCGTCGCCATGATGCGCCCGCCCGCGCCCACCGTGGTCAATATAGCGCTGGCGCGCACGGCGTCGGCCGGCGGGAAGAGCCGGCTGAACGCCACCACCAGCGGCACCCATGCCGCCGCCGCCAGCCCCGTAATTGCCCGCCCGATCAGGATGCCCTGTGACGCATCGGCCGTCCCCATCAGCCACGCGCCCAGCCCCACGCACACGAGCCCGGCGATGATGAACGGCTTCCGGCGTCCCACCCAGTCTACGGCGATCCCTAACGGCAAACGCACCAGCATCTGCCACAGCCCGTACATGGATAGGATGGTCCCCACCAGGACGAGGCTCGAGGTCTTGGTCTGTACGTAGTTCGGCAGGGTGGGCACGTAAAAATAGAGTCCGGCCCAGTAGAGGAACACGACGACCGAGAGCCGGATGACCGCGGCGCGCGATGCGGTTTCAGCCGCCGCGGGTTTGGCGCCGACCGCGGCGTCGGAAGTGATGGGAGAGGTGTCGGACATGAAATGATTGCTCCTGGAGCGTTGAAGATGCAACAGCTCCGTGGATCGCATGGGCAGGGGTCCTGTGTTCCCTGGAGCTAGACCAGATAAGTATAGCGGCGCGAGCGAAGAGCGTCAAAGACTGTGTAAGAGTTTTCTCAAAGCGGTAGTTTAGCCCCTCGTGGGCGTTCGGAGCTACGTCAGTTCCGTGATGCGTTCTGCGAGCAGCCACGTGTTGCCGTATTCGTCTTGCTGGCGGCGGCCATGCACGAGGACGGGTCGCCACGACTGCGGCGCGCGCATCCCGCTGTCCCGTTTAAGACGGACGCTGACATAGGTCTCCCCATCGGACAGGAAGAAGCTCTGACCGCCCGTCCAGCCCGGCAGGCGCGCGCCCGCCGTGACGATCAATTTCCCCCGCGTCGTGGCGATTTCGCCCAGCGGTAAATGATCGGGCAGCGGGTTGCGCAGCGCGGCGAGCGGGTGTGCGCTCATCGGGTAGCCCAGCAGACCTTGCTCCCAGGCCAGGTACTCCTTAAGTAATTTCGGATCAACGCCGCCGGGGTCGGGCAGATCCGCCTCATTCACGCGCGACGTGTGTTCCGGCTCGAAGGGCAGGGCGAGTTGATCGGGGTGCGCCTTGCGCCGCGCGTTGCGATGCATCAAACCGTTTGCCTGCGCCAGCAGCGCCTTCCGGTCGCTCCCGAAGCCGTCCAGCGCGCCGCACTGGATCAGGTGCGTGAGCTCCTGCACGCGCAATTCCACCCGTTCTACCAGATCGTCCGGCCCGTCGAATGGTCGCTCGCCGCGTACGCTAATAATCTGGCTAACTGCCTTGCGCGTCAACTCGCGCACCTGGCCCAACCCCATCCACAAGACCACGCGCCGGCCCGTGGGGTCATAGGTGAAGTCACCCTTACTGTGATTGACGTGCGGCGGGCGCACGTCAATCCCCAACCGGCGCGCCTCGGCGATGTAGATCGCGGGGTGATAGAACCCGCCGTGATCCGCCAGCCGCGCGCCCAGGAACGCCGCAGGCCAGCGCGATTTCATGTAGGCGGAACGATAGCTCACGTCCGCATACGCTGTTGCATGGCCTTGATTGAACCCATACCCGGCGAACGCGACGACCTGCTCCCACAATATCGCGGCTTGCGTCGGGTTTAACCCCGGCCCGTCAGGCGGCGGGCGCATACACCCCGCGCTGAAAGCCTCGTGCAGGGCCTCCATTTGCTCGACGCGAAAGCGGCTCATTCCTTTGCGGAGTTGATCCGCCTGCCGCCACGTCAACCCGGCGACCTCGGTCGCCACGCGCAAAATCTGCTCCTGGAACAGCAGCACGCCGCGCGTCGGCCCCAGGATCGTCGCCAGGCTGGGGTGGAGATAGCTCACCGATTCTTCGCCGCGATACCGGCGCACAAACGCCCCCGCCATCCCGCCGGTCGCAGGGCCGGGTTTGAAGAAGGCGTTGGCGACCGCGAGGTCGCGTACGCTATGCGCCCGCAGCTTCCGCAGGGTAGATTGCGCACCTTCCGATTCGCACTGAAACACCCCTACCGTGTCACCCTGCGCCAGCAGTCGTCCCGTGCGTGCATCATCCAGCGGGATATCCTCGACGCGAAAGTTAGAGTCATGGTATTGGCGCACCAATGCGGCGGTATCCGCCAGCACCGTCAGCGCCCGAATCCCCAGCAGGTCAATCTTGGGCAGCCCCAACTGCTCGATGTCGCCGTGCTCGTATTGCGTGACGGCAAACCCCTTGGGCGACATCTGGATCGGGACGTAATCCGTCAGGGGGCCGGGCGTGATCACGACTCCGCCGGGGTGCAGGCTCAAGTGATCGGGCTGCCCGACCAGCCCGTAGGCGCTGCGAAAGACGTCTCGATGGATGGGGTTCTCAATCGTCGCCAGCACATCTTCGGCGGTGCGCTGGTCGCGCCGGCGTGGGTCGGGATGCCAGCGGCGCGGCGCCAGTGCGGCCAGCCGGTTGATTTCCTCTCCCGTCAGTTCGTGGGCCTTGCCGGTCTCGCGGATGGCCGATTGTAACTGCATGGTGCTGATGGTCCCGATGATGGCGACGTGTTCGCTGCCATAACGCTCGCGCACGTACTCCAGCACTTCGTCGCGCCGGCGGCTGCAGAAGTCCAGATCAATGTCGGGAACGTTTGCGCGGGCCGGGTTAAGGAAGCGCTCGAAGAGGAGATCGTGCGCGATGGGGTCAACGGTGGTAATGCCCGCGCAGTAGGCGACCAGCGAGTTTGCTACGCTGCCACGGGTGCTGACGGGGATGCCTTCGCGACGACTATACCGGACGATATCGGCCACTACGAGAAACAGCGGCGCATAACCGTGCGAGACGATGGCCGCCAGCTCGCGCTCTAACCGTCGCACAACCGCTGCATCGGCTTCCGCGCCATAGCGAGCGGTGAGTCCGGCAAACGCCGCCGTTCGCAACGCTTCGTCCGGTGTGTCCCCGCCCGGCAGCCCCAGATCGGGCCAGACCATGCTCCCGTCGGGCAGACCGGGCAGGCACGCGTGCGCGAGCTCGCCTGTCGCGTCGAGGGCTTGCGGGAAGCGCGCGTAGCGCTCCCGCATCTCCGCCGGTGTGAGCCAGCGCAGGCGTCCCGACGTGACGGGGTCGGGGGGGATGCTGTGGAGCGGGATATTCCCTCGGATCGCCGCCAGCAGACGCAACTTCGCCGCGTCATCGGGCAACAGGCAGTAGACCGGTTGCACCGCGACGCACTCGATGCCGAACCGCCGACCGATTTCCGTGACCGCTTCGGCCACGGGCACGTCATCCGGCTGGTGAATTTCCAACGCAAGCCGGGCGCGCTCCTCATAGATGCCCGCGAAACGCGCAGCCACTTCCGCCGCCCGGCTCCGGTCACCGGCGCGCAACAGGCGCTCGATCCAGCCGGCGCGCCCGCCGCTCAGCGCATAGATGCCCGCAGAATGCGTCGCAAGCGTCTGCCAGTCCAGCCCCTTGTCGGTGAGGGTCTCCCGATCGGGTCCTGCTTGTAACAGCGAAGTGAGCCGGCACAGCGAACGATAGCCCGCCACCCCATCTGCCAGCAGCACGAGTTTCCCCGGGGCCGTCTCGCCCTGCGAACTCCTCTCCGCTCGCCCTTGCGCCGGCCCGGCCACCGGGATCGTCAGCCCGATCACCGGGTGAATCCCTTCGGTTCGGCAGGCGCGGTCGAACGAGACCGCGCCGTGCAGCGCGACTTCGTCGGTCAGGCACAGCGCTTCCAGCCCGTCGGCGGCGGCCCGTGCGACCAGTTCATTGACGGAGGGCGCGGCGCGCAGCAGGCTGTAATGTGAATGCGTTTCGAGGTGGATGAAGCTCATACCCTGATGATAGGCGCGGAGCGGCCAACGCGCAAGTGCGCACGCATGTTCTGACCCTTCGTAGCCCCTTCGTAGTGACGGCTTTAGCCGTTGTAGTGCCCCCCACCGGCTAAAGCCGTCACTACGAAGGGGAGCGACACGATTCTATGCCTTGCGCATCGGCAGGGTGCGGGGGAGGGTGACGATGAAGGTCGTTTCGCCCGGCTTTGACTCGACGCGAATGTCGCCGGCATGTTTCTGCGTGATGATATTATAGGAGATGTGCAGACCGAGGCCGGTTCCCACGCCCGGCTCCTTCGTGGTGAAGAACGCATCGAAAATGCGCGATTGCACGTCGGTCGGAATGCCCGGCCCGCTGTCCGTGATCTGCACTTGCACCCGGTCGTCCATCAGGCGCGTGCGAATCGTGAGCTCGCCCTGGCCGCCCATCGCGTCAACGGCATTATCAATGAGGTTCGTCCACACCTGATTCAGTTCGCTCGCATAGGCTTCGATGCGAGGCAGGGTGACGTCGTAATCCTTGTGAACCGTCACGCCCTGCTTGAGCTTGTGCTTCATGATGATGAGCGTGTTATCCAGCCCCTCGTGTACGTCTACCAGTTGCACGGGCGCTTGATCCAGGTATGAGTATTGCTTGACGGCCTTGACGATCTCGGAAATCCGTCCCGCGCCCTGCTTCACCTCATCCAGTAGCGTATAAACCATGCTGCCCGCCCCGACCCATTCCAACAGTGCGGCCTTCTGTTCGGCGTTCAGGCCCTCGGTGATGTGCCCCAGTTCGGCGACATCGAAACCCAAGCCAACCAGCGCCGGGGCCAACTCCCAGGATTCCTCCGCTCCGCCATCTTCCAGATATTCCTGCACCGCCGTTTCCAGATCGTTACGCGCCAGCGTCGTGAGTTGGGCCGGTCCGGTGCGCATCGGTAATCCTTCGCGCAGGTCGTTGATCCGTGCGATCTGGGCGGGCGCTAACTCCGCCGCGCTGACCCGCGCTGTCGTCTTCTGCCAGTGCGCGATCACCTCTCGCAACTGCCCCGCGCTGCGCCGCACTGCCGCTGCAGGGTTGTTTAGTTCGTGCGCCAGCCCCGCCGAAAGCGTCCCCAGCGCAGCCATCTTTTCGCTCTGGCGCAGCATCAGTTCCGTATTGCGCAGCCGCCCCATCACCGTGTGCAATACCGCCAGCGCCGCCTGTGGACTCCGCAGCAGCAGTTGCTCGAACGCGGCGCGGCTGATCTTGAACAGACGGGAATCTTCGAGCGCGCGCACGCTGGCCGTCCGGGCCGATTGCTCCAGCAGCGACATTTCGCCGATGATCTCGCCGGGGCCGCTCGCAGCGATGGCGACATCGCGATCTCCCGACCGTTTGGACACCTCGAAGTTACCGGAGAGCACGATGTAAAGCGTATCGCCGGGGCTGCCCTCCTCGATCAGTACCTCGCCGGCCTTGATCTCGACCGTCTCCGCCATCGCGTAGAGCTGGTCCAGGTCTTCGGGCGATAGCCCGGCGAAGAGGGGCAGATCTGCCAGGAAGGACACCGACATCAGAGTTTCGCCAGATATTGATGGATGAACTGCACGGCCATCGAGCCTTCACCTACCGCCGAAGCCACCCGCTTGACGGAGCGCGCCCGCACGTCGCCGGCCGCGAAGATGCCGGGCACGCTGGCCTCCAGCCAATATGGGTCGCGCCCTGATGGCCAGCCCGCCGGTGGTTTGCCTTCGCGCATCAAGTCCGGCCCCGTCAGGATATATCCGCTCCTGTCGCGTTCCACAACATCCGCCAGCCAATCCGTGCGCGGCGCGGCCCCGATGAAGATGAATAACCCCGCTGCGGGCAACGTCTGCCGTTCGTCGGTCATGATGTTCCTCAGCGTGACCGTCTCCAGCCGATCATTTCCTGCGACCTCTTCGACGACGGTGCGCGTCAGCACGCGGACATTTGGCGTCTGGCCGATCTGCTCGATGAGATATTGCGACATGCTCTCTGTCAGCGATTCGCCGCGCACCAGCATCGAAACGTTGCTCGCGAACCGCGACAGGTACATCGCCGCCTGCCCTGCGGAGTTGCCCGCGCCCACCACGAAACAATCCTGGTCTTTGGTCCCCAACGCTTCTGTGATGGCCGCCCCGTAATAGACGCCCGACCCGGTGAGTTCGTCAACCCCCGGCGCGTCCAGCTTGCGATACGAAACCCCCGTGGCGACCAGCAATGAGTGACACGTAAGCTCCGTCCCGTTGGTGAGCCGGACGACCTTATACGGTTGTTGCACCTGCACCGCTTCGACTTCCTGGGGCGTCAGGATTTCCGCGCCGAAGCGCGTCGCCTGCGCCACGGCGCGGCGCGCCAGGTCCGCGCCGCTCAGCCCGACGGGAAAGCCCAAATAATTCTCGATGCGCGAGCTTTGTCCCGCCTGCCCGCCCGGCGCTTCGCGTTCGAGCACCAGCGTTTCCAGCCCTTCCGATGCGCCGTACACCGCAGCCGCCAGCCCCGCGGGGCCGCAGCCGACGACGATCAGGTCGTAAAACGGCATGGCGGCGCGCGTGTGCAGTCCGATCTTGTCTGCCAACTCCAGGCTGGTGGGTTGCGTCATCGCGCCCGCGTCGCCCGGCAGAATGACCACCGGCAGTTTCGTGTCGTCAAGCTGCGCCGCGGTCAGCAACCCACGGGCCGCGGGATCATTTTCGAGGTCAACCCACTGATACGGAACCTGATTACGCGCGAGGAAGTTGCGTGTCTCGTGGCTCAGGCGTGACCAGCGATGCCCCACGATGCGGATGCCGGCAAAGGCCGGCGGATGCGCGGCGCGCCAATCGCTCAGCAGGTCGTCTATCATCGGATAGAGGCGCTCTTCCGGCGGGTCCCACGGCTTGAGCAGGTAATAGTCGAGGCGGATGTCGTTAATTGCCCGGATGGCCGCTTCGGTGTCGGCGTAGGCCGTCAACAGGATACGGCGCGCCTCCGGAAAGGTCTTGATCGCCTGGGTGAGGAACTCCACGCCCGTCATCTGCGGCATACGCTGATCCACCACAAACAGGGCGATATTTTCTTCACGAGCTTGAAGCTTTTGCAAGGCGTCGAGAGCTTGCTCTCCAGATTCCGCGCCGATGACGCGATAATCTTTGCCGTACTTCTTACGCAGGTCACGTTCTACAGCCCGTAGAACGACGTCATCATCATCCACCGCCATGATTACAGGTTTCGCCACGGCTTCGCCTCCAACTTTCGCGTTGATTATCACCGAGCGTGAGGATTCAAACAGCGTGCGTCGCATTGGGGGATGCCGCGCAGATGTTGGCGTAGATTATAACACCACTCGAGGCAGAGGAGTGTGAGAAGGCATCCAGACGACAAGATTAGAGCAATTGTCGTGCAAATATAAACTGGCTTGACTGCATGATGCTCTGCGGCTAGAATGCACCCGGTGCAAACATCCGCCCAACGCCCCTGAGGAGACGATCACACAATGGCTAAACGCACAGACCCCGCCGTCCGCTGGCTCCCCTCATCCGAGTCGCTGATGACGCTGTTCCGATCTCTGGTAGACGATCTTCCCAACGTAAAGCGTCGGGTCATGTTCGGCTATCCCAGCGCGACCGTAAACGGCAACCTGTTCGCGATTCTTATGGAGGACCGCCTGGCGTTGCGCTTATCCCCTGAAGACCGCGCGGCCTTGCTGAGCATGGCGGGCGCAGCGCCGTTCGAGCCGATGCACGGCCATACGTGGCGGGAGTACGCTGTCGTTCCCGATGCGCTCGTCGCCTCGCCCGATCAACTTGCGCCCTGGATCGAAAAGGCGTGCGATTACACGCGGAGCCTGCCGCCGAAAGCCGCAAAGGGGAAACTTGCTTAGAATCTTCCGAATATTCGTAGTTTGGCCCCTTGTGGGCGCCTGCGACAGGCACAAGGCCCTATACTACGAGGGTTTTCGGACAGATTCTTAATGAAAAGGCCTGCTACCTTGATCGGCAGCAGGCCTTGTGTTGTTATACTCCCATTCGATCTCACCACAGCTCTGCGGGAGTTCAACAGCGCTCTGGTAGGATGAAGGCCGGCGCACGCAACGTCGCTACGCCTTCAAAGATTCATCCTTACTGGACTCGCTCGACATCCACGGCGGACAGGCCCTTATCGCCCTGCTGCACCGCAAATTCGACTTGTTCGCCCTGAGTGAGAGACTTGTATCCCTCGCCCTGAATGGTCGAGAAGTGCACGAACACGTCCTCGCCGGACTCCCGCGCGATGAACCCATAACCCTTCTGATTGCTGAACCACTTAACGGTTCCGCGCTCACGAGCTGACATAGTCCTTCGAGACCTCCTGAACTGTACTGAGATATCTTTTCAGCATGTGATTTCCGGATTGTCCAAAAATGACGCCCAGACCTGGTAGGGTACTGGGCGGGACATTTGCGACATCCGGTACAGACTCACTACGCCGAAACTGGGCGCAGTATACGTCTAAGCGTGGCTTCTGTCAAATCCAACGGCATTTCGGAGCGGTCAAGCGGTTTGCACCTGGGCCGCCAACTCTTCCGCCTCAGTGACCATATCGGACAGGATTTGCAGCCCCTTGTCCCAGAACGCCCGGTCGGTGAGGTCCACCCCCAGCGCGCGGACGATCTCATGCGGCCAATCAGAGCCGCCCGCCGCGAGCATTTCCAGATAGCTCGGCGCGAAATCGGCCCCCACTTCTTTGTACTTCGCATACAGGGCCAATACCAGCAACTCGCCAAACGCGTAGGCATACACGTAGCCCGGAACGCCGATGAAGTGCGGGATATAGCTCCACCACAGGTTGTACTCGTCGCGCAGCTTAACCGATTCGCCGAACATCGCCTGTTGCGTCGCCAGCCACAATTCGCCGAAGCGCTCTGAAGTCAGTTCGCCTTCTTCGCGCCGCGCCGTGTGGATGGCGTTCTCGAAGCGGTTCATCGCGATCTGCCGGAAGGCCGTCGCGAACGAATCCTCCAATTTGCTGGTCAGCATCGCCAACCGCACCGCGGGGTCGCTCTCCGCGGCGATGAGGTCTTGAAACACCAGCATCTCGCCAAACACGGATGCGGTTTCCGCGGTCGTCAGCGGCGTGCGGTGTTGCAGCGTCCCCTGCACACCCGCCAGGCTCTGATGCACGCCGTGCCCCAGCTCGTGCGCCAGCGTCATCACGTCGCGGGTCATGCCCTCGTAGTTCATCAATACGTAGGGATGCACCGACGGCACAACGCCGTGGCTGAACGCGCCCCCCAGCTTGCCCGGCCTGACGGCGGCGTCAATCCACTGCTTGTCAAAGAATTGGCTCGCCACTTCGGCCATGCGCGGGTGAAACTGCGCGTAAGCATTCAGCACGATCTCGCGCGCCTCGTCCCACGTATAACGTCGGTCTGCGGCCGGCAGCGGCGCATAGCGGTCATAGTCGTATAGCGCGTCCAGCCCCAGCAGTGACTTCTTGAGGCGATAATAGCGCTCCACGATATCATAACGCGAAGTGACCGCCTGGATCAGCGCCTCAACCGTTTCATCGGCGACTTCGTTCGCGATATTCCGGGCCGAAAGCCAGTTCGCATAATGCCTCAACCGGTCATCCGACGCCTTGTCGGCCAGAATCGTGTTGAATACATAGGTGTTCGTGCGGCACAACTCCTGCAACCCGGCTGTGACGGCTGCCGCCGCAATCCGGCGCTCCTCCCGGTCGGGCGAATAGAGCCGCGATAACACCTGATCGCGCGTGAGCTTTTCCCCGTCGAGGTCGTAGCGCGCCGCGCCATGCACCTCATCGAAGAAACGATCCCACGCGTTGCGGCCGGTGACGGCCTTCTCGCTGAGGATTTTCTCTTCGGGTTCGCTCAACAGGTGGGGCTGATACCGGCGCAACTGCTCCAGCCAGTGCCGGTATTGACGCAACGCCGGATGCGCCACCCACTGCGCCGCCACGTCATCGGACGCGTGTACCAACTCGAGTTCGAGAAAGACGAGCTTCTGATTCAGCCGTGACCCGCGTTCCGTGGCCCGTTGCAGCAACGCGCCGCGCTGCGGATCGCCCGTATCGGACGCCCAGTAGAGATAGGCAAACGCGCCCACCTTGCCAGCGCGATCTTCGATGGTTTCGTAGATGGCGAGCATCTTGCCCAGCTCGTCCGGTGAAAGCGCCGCAATGCGCCCTCGGTAGTCTCGATCCAGTGCATCGGCGGCGGCTTCGGCGGCTTGCAGGTCGAGCTCGATTTTTGGATCATTGAGTCCGGCGTACAGGTCTTCCAGGTTCCAAGCGATGGTCTCGGCCCCTGTGGGTTGTTTCCTGTTTTCGCTCATGCTAATTTTCCCTCACTTCTCTGTTATGCACCGACAGGCTGGGTTGCTTCCGTCGCTTCCGGCGTCGTGCCGTAAGCGAGTTCGCGCTCATGGCGGAACTGCTGGGTGTAAAGATGATAGTAATGCCCGCGTAACTGGAGCAGTTCGGCATGGGTTCCCCTCTCTGAAATACCGCCATTCTCCACCACCAGGATGCGGTCGGCCTGCTTGATCGTCGAGAGCCGATGCGCGATGACGAAGCTGGTGCGCCCCGCCATCAGCGTCACCATGCCGCGCTGGATCAGCCCTTCCGTCAACGTGTCCACGGAGCTGGTTGCCTCATCCATAATCAGCACTTCCGGCTTCGCCAGGATCGCGCGCGCCAGGCTGATGAGTTGCTTCTGTCCCACGGAAAGCCGGTTGCCGCCCTCGCCCACCTCCGCCTTATAGCCGCCTTCCAGCGTGATGATGAAATCGTGCGCCCCTGCCAGTTTCGCGGCATCTTCCACTTCCACATCGGTGGCTTCCAGCCGGCCATAGCGGATGTTCTCGCGGATAGACCCCGAAAACAGGTGCGGCGTTTGCAGCACGACCCCGATACGTGATTGTATCGCGTTCAGCGACAGATTTGTATAATCCTCGCCGCCGATGCGGATCACGCCCGTCTTCGGCTCGAAGAACCGGGCGACCAGGTTGACGATGGTTGACTTGCCACCGCCGGTCGGCCCCACCAGCGCGATGGTCTCGCCCTTGCGCACGGTCAGGTTGAAGTGGCTGAGCACCGGCTTGTCTTCTTCGTAGTAGAACCCCACGTCGTCGAACTCGATATCCGCGGCAATCGTCCCCGGATCATGGGCGTTGGGCCGGTCGGAAATTTCGGGCCGGGCGTCTATCAGGCTGAACGTGCGCTCCGCCGACGCGATCGCGTTCTGCATATCCGCGTAGACGCGCGCTAAATCCTGAATCGGCCACAGCATAAACGTTACATATGACACAAACGCCTGGATGCCGCCGATGGTCAGGATACCGGCCTGCGCCTGCAAACCACCGAACAGCACGATGAACCCGATTGCCACCGAGCTGATGATCTGCACCACCGGCAGGAAGAGGGCCGAAAGCCACGCCGCCCGATAGGAGGAATTGTACATCTCCAACGCCAGGCCGGTGAATTCTTCCAGGTTTTTCGGCTCTCGGCCCAGCGCCTTTGCCACCCGCACGCCGGTGATGTTTTCGTTGAACGCGCCCGTGATCTTCGAGTTCGTCTTACGCACGTTGCGATACTCAACCAGAATGCGCTTCTTGAAGTACACGGCGACCGCCAGCAGCACCGGGATCACCAGCATCACGACCAGCGCCAACTGCCAGTTGATTCGCAGCATGAAGTAGAGCGCCGTCACGATGCTGACCGTCGCCCACGTCACGTCAATCATCCCCCAGGTGACCAGTTGAGAGATGCGCTCCGTGTCCGATGTGACGCGTGACATGATCCAGCCGACCGGCGTCTGGTTGTAATAGGAGAGCGAAAGCTCTTGCAGATGCCCGAACAGCTTCTTGCGCAAGTCATATTGCACCCGCTCGCCCAGCATTGCCGCCAGGAAGATCATTACGAAGAAGAACAGGGCTTGCAAAACCATCAGCGTGCCGTACTGCGTCAGGATGCTGGTGATCATCGCGCGGTTGCCCGCGACGATGCCCTCATCAATCAGTCGCTTGTTCAGAAACGTAAAGTAAGAATCAAGGACTGAGATAAGACTGATCGCGAGAAGAAACCCCACGACCCACGGCCAGTGCGGTTTAACCTGTTCCAGGATGCGCCCGAGGGTGCGTCCGTTGAACTGCGTACTAAATTCTTCTTCCTCGAATTCTGGTTCTGCCACGTTCTTACCTTCCAGTCATCTCTTTACCAGCCGGTAGCCTCGCCCCTCGTGGGCGTCCGGTGCAGCGCCCACGAATGGGCTATACGATGCGGGGCGCTCAAACTGTTGCCAGTTCCTCGGCCAACTCGGTCTCGATGCGCGCCTGCAAATCATAGATCTCGCGATAGAAGCCTGCTTGCTCTACCAACTCCTCGTGTGTTCCTTGCTGCACGACCTTGCCGTGCTCCAACACCAGGATCTGGTCCGCGTCGACGACGCTCTGGATACGATGCGCGATGATGAACGTCGTGCGACCTTCCATCAGCCGCGCCAGCGCCTCGCGAATTTCGGCTTCCGTCTCCATGTCCACGGACGAGGTTGCGTCATCCAGGATCAGGATGCGCGGGTCACGCAACAGCGCGCGGGCAATGGCGATGCGCTGCTTCTGCCCGCCCGACAACGTGATGCCGCGCTCGCCGACCAGCGTGCTGTAGCCGTTCGGGAAGCTGACAATCGCGTCATGCACCGCGGCCGCGCGCGCCGCATCTTCGATCTGCTCATCGGTCACGCCTTCCGGCGCGCCGTAGGCGATGTTCTCCTTGATGCTGCGCGAGAACAGGAACGGCTCTTGCTCTACGATGCCGATCTGCCGGCGCAGATACTCGCGGGAATACTCTTTCAGATCAACGCCATCCAGCATCAGCTTCCCGCCGGTGTAATCATAGAAACGCGGCAGCAAGTTGACGAGCGACGTTTTTCCCGAGCCGGTGGCCCCCAGCAGGGCAATCGCCTGCCCGGCGCGGGCATTCAGCCTGATGTCGTTGAGCACCGGCTTATCCTCGGCGTAGGCGAAGGCAACATCATCGAACGCCACATGGCCGGTCGCCGGGGCATCCGGCTGCACAATGCCGTCGTTCAGCGGTTCGCGCTCCTGGCTGACCACATCCATGACGCGGCCGAATGACACGAGGCCCGTCGAAAGCTGCACGATCAACCGGCCCAGGTTACGCATTGGCCAAATGATCCACACCAGCAGGCCAGAGTAGGCCAGATAGTCGCCGATGGTAATCACATTGTTGAGCGCCATCATCGAGGCCACGAAGTACCCGAGCAGCATTTGCGCGCCGCACAGGATGTCGGAGACCGGCCAGTAGAGCGAGTGCATCATATTGAGTTGCCGCCCGCGCTGATACTTCGTCCGGTTCTCCTTTTCGAACTTTGCCATCTCGAAGTCCTGGCGTGCAAAGGCCTTCACCACGCGCACGCCCGAAAGATTCTCCTGCAACGTTGTCGAAAGCACCGCTTCTTGTTCCTGATACTTCTCATAGGCCTTGGCGATGCGTTTGAAGAAGAACACCGAGAGCAGGATGATCACCGGGATGAAAACAATGGAAACGAACGCCAGCCGCACGTTGAGAATCAGCAGCGCGGTGAAGTTGATGCCGAAGACCATCATGATGCGCCCGATGCCGATGGCCTGATCGGCATAGAAACGCCGCAACGCGTCGACGTCTGACGTAGACCGCTGGATCAACTCCCCGGTTGGGGTCTTGTCGTGATATGCAAACGACAGCCGCTGAAGGTGATCGAAGACGAAACGACGCAGCCGGAATGTGATGCCCTCAGCCGTTTGCGCCGTCAACCGTCCGCTCAGGAACGTAAATGAGCCCTCGAAGACGGCGAGCACCACGAAACCCAGCGCGATCACTAACAGGATGCGCGTCGTTGAATCCGGTTGCAGCGCGTTGTCGGCAAAATAGCGCAACAGGAAGTAGGTGGACGTCTTGGCGAGCGCCGCCAACGCCAGAAACGCGATAGCGCCAAGATACATCCACCGGTAGCCGCTCATCAGCCGCCACAGGCCCTTCAGCCGGCTGACCGACACGGCCTGTGTCACGTCATAATCAGATTTTTCGCGAGGATCGTTCACCAGGAGCCTCCTGATTCCAGAGACACAAAGAGGCCCAGCGACTCGCTCCGTACGGATCGCTGAGCCTCTTCAAATACGTGCGACGCACGTCAGTGTTGCGGGTTGTGGCCGGGTTTCAACATGTTCATGCGTCTATTTTCCTCCATCGGGGGTAACTTGTCAAACTACGCGCGTCAAGTTAGAATAGCGCGAGTGCTGAACATATTTGTAATAAATTGCGTATTTACCGATTTGCCGTACTGCCGGCCGACTGCACGTGAAAGGAGTGTCTGAATTATGGAATTCGATCTGGTATTTGAGGGTGGCGGCGCAAAAGGCATGGCGTTTGTGGGCGCGCTCCAGGCATTCGACGATGGCGGTCACACACCCGGCAGACTTCTCGGCACGTCGGCGGGTGCGATCACTGCGACGGCGCTGGCCGCTGGTTACACGACTGACGAGATTCGTGCCGTGCTCTTGGAGACGGTAGGTGGAAAACCGGTGTTCACCACATTTCTCGGTGAGCCGATCGCATTGTCAACGGAAGAACAGGCCAAAGGCGCAATGCGGCAGTTCCTCGAAGGCGTGGATTTGCCGCTCGTGCCCGACGCGCTCGAACGTCGGCTGGATGATCTGTTGATCGAGCGGATGGCGGCCAGTCCCCGACTGCGTAACCTCCTGTCTTTCGTCGAGCGGGGCGGTTGGTACTCGGCAGACGCCTTCGTCGTCTGGCTGCACGAGATGCTCAATAGCGGAGAAGATCACGGCCGACCGCGTGACTACGGCGATCTGACCCTCTCCGAGTTCTTCGCGCGCACCAGTCGCGAGCTGTCGCTGGTGGCCGCCGACACCACCGATTCGCGCATGTTGGTGTTGAATCATCGCACCGCGCCGGACCTGCCGGTGGTCTACGCGGCGCGCATGTCCATGAGCGTGCCATTGCTGTGGCAGGAGGTGATCTGGCAGCCGGAGTGGGGCGAGTATCGCGGGCGTGATCTCACCGGTCATACGATTGTGGACGGCGGGTTGCTCTCGAATTTCCCCATCGAGCTTTATCTATCCGGCGACCCACAGGTGACGGCCGTCATGGGTGAAAAGCTGGCACACAGCGTGATCGGCTTCCTGATTGACGAGACAATCGCCGTGCCGAACGCGCCGGCGCTGCCCGGTTCATCCCACCCCTCCCTCCTGGCCGAAGCGAAGACGATTCGGCGGCTCAAGCAGCTTGCCGACACGGCCACCCAGGCGCACGACAGAGCGGCGATTGACGCCTTCGAAGACCTGGTGGTGCGGCTCCCCGCGCAGACCTACGGTACGACGGAGTTCGACATGACGGACGCGCGCCGCGCCGCATTGATTGCGTCGGGCCTGGCCGTGACAGCGGCTTATCTCGGTCAGCGCCTCAAACCGCATCCCGGCGGCGCGATGAGCGACCTGCAAATGGGTGTCGCCCCCGCCGATGATGACCTGGCGCGCCGGCGCGCCCTGCGCATATTGGCGGAGTGAGCTTGACAGTATCCGTTCCTTCCGTCAGAATCCCCTTATTGGTTGTGCGCAAAATGTAGTTTAGCCCCTCTTGGGCGCCGACGACGGGCACAAGGCCCTAAACTACGGATCGCAAAGGGGATATCTCGTGGTGGAAACAAGTAAACCGAAAGTCGTTCGCGGGGCCGTTGCAACCTACGTCATTTACGGCGGTACGCGCGATGACGCTTACGTTTTACGCTGGGATGATGTGCAGCGCATCGAAGAGCAGGCAGGCGTCACACTGGAATATGTGTCACAGGCTGATCTGGACGCGGCCCTGGCCGATTTGGAGATCGGGCGGCGCGTCCCCGACCCGGCCGAGTG
The DNA here is from genome assembly GCA_038214535.1 of Anaerolineae bacterium. Taxonomy (GTDB): domain Bacteria; phylum Chloroflexota; class Anaerolineae; order CG2-30-64-16; family CG2-30-64-16; genus JBBQRS01. The sequence goes on along the minus strand of JBBQRS010000006.1, from coordinate 8,007 downwards.
GATCAAGCTCCATCCTGAGGCTGCCGCCGCGGTCAAGATTCCGCCGCCCGCGACGCCTCCGAGCGTCACGGCAGCTCGCCCAACTGCTCCTGCCGCCACGCCCGCTCCTCAGCCGCGCCCGGTTGCTCCACCCCCACCGCCGCCCGTCGTCAACGAACCGGCGAAGCCCTCACGCGGGCCGTGGGGGATCATCATCCCCATCCTCGGCGGCGCGTTGGCGCTCTTGCTGCTCCTGCTCCTCGTGCGCAGTTGCACCTCCGGCAACCCGACCACGCCCGGCGTACTGACGCCAACGGTCACGGCAACCCTGCTGCCTACCACCCCGCCCGCCGGTGAGCCGTCAGTGACTGCAAGGACAGATACGCCGGTTCGCTCCGGCCCCGGCGAGATCTATCCCGTGGTCGGCTCATTGCTTGCCGGTCAAACGGTCGAAGTGGTCGGTAAGAGCGCCGATCTTCAGTGGTGGGCCATTCGCTTCATCGCTTCGCCCGGTCGGGTGGGGTGGCTGCGCGCCGATCAGGTGATCGCAGAAAACACGGACGCCGTACCCATCATGCAGGCGCCCGCGCCGCCGACCGCCACGGCCACCCCTGCACCGACGCTGACCGCTACGCCGACCGTCACGCCATCGCCGACGCCGGTGCAGGCGCCGGTCGCCGTGATCAATGGCCCCACTGCGGGGAAGGCCGGCGACCGCTTGCAGTTCAACGCCCGCCGTTCCACCGTCGCGCCCGGCGGCAGCCTCGTCGCCTATAACTGGGATTTCGGCGACGGCGCGACCGCCGCCGGTGTGGAAGTCACCCACGTCTATGAGCGCCCCGGCAACTATGACGTGCTGTTAACCGTGACCGACAACAACGGGTTGCAATCGCAAGCGGTGCAGCGCGTGGAAATCAGCGCCGCGCCCGCCACACCGACCCCGATCCCGGCGCGCGCCGGGATCACCGCGCCGCCGCAGGCCAACGTGGGCCAATCGGTCACGTTCGACGGTCGCAACTCGACGGCATCCGCGCCGATCACCCAATATCGCTGGACCTTTGGGGATGGCGGTACGGCGGAAGGCGCGCGGGTCTCATACATCTACAACGCACCCGGCGTATACAACGTCACGCTGGTCATTGTTGATGAGGCGAGTCGCGAGGGCACGGCGAACACGCAGATCGAAATTATCGCAGCGGCCACCGCGACCCCGCAACCTTCGCCCATCATCGGGACGAGCTGGCTGCTGGCGTCCTATTTCGATGGGGCCACCGGCATGGCTCCGGTGCTCCCCAGCGTGACCGTGACGGCGCTGTTCGGCGCGAACGCGTCACAACTCAGCGGTTCCGGCGGCTGCAACGATTACACCACCACCTACGCCGCTTCCGGTGGGGTGATCTCCATCGCGCCGCCTGCGGTCTCCGGGCGCATCTGCACCGAACCGGCGGGGATTGCCGAGCAGGAGCAGGCCTTCTTCCGGATGCTCCCGCTGGTTACCGGTTATCGCCTGAGCCCCGGCAAACTGGAGCTTACCGGTCCCGGCAACAACGTCTTGCTGCAATTCGCGCCGCTGGTGCAACCGTAATGACCCACATTCACGCAGCTTTCGAACGCAAGGAGCTTGCATGTGCTCTGGTGTAAGTTTTGCGCAACCAGATATAATCGCTTAGATGCCGTTGAGCTTGACATCATCTTGCGGAGAATAGAGGATCTTCATGGGTCGGTTGCGCAAAAGGACGGTCCAGACGGTCAGCATGCTGATTGTACAGGCTATCGTCCTGTTCATCGTCGGGAGATTGTTGTCGGGCTTTCAGCTCAGCGGCTGGAAGGCGCTGCTGGTCATCACAATGGGGTTCGCCCTGGCCCAGGGACTTTTCTGGTGGGTCTTCATCCGTTTCTTCTCGTGGCTGCCCATCTGGCTATACCCGGTTATGACGTTTGTCGCCGATGTCGCACTCCTCTACGGCTTTGGCAAGCTCATCCCAGGTATCACGATCGCGAACGTTGGAACGGCGATCTGGATCAGCGTCTGGGCGACGGTCGTCAACGCCATCCTGGGCGCCCTTTTCTGGCTCTACGAAGACGAGTACTTCGACCGCACGGTTACCATCCCCATGGTGCGGCGCGGGGTGAACCCTGAGAAAACAGATGTGCCCGGTTTTGTCTTCCTGCAGCTCGATGGCCTGAGCGAGTACCACTTGCGCCAGGCGTTGGAGCATGGGCATCTGCCCACCGTCAAGGGCTGGTTGGACGCGGGCACGCACCGCATCGCCGGCTGGGAAACCGACCACTCATCCCAGACCGGAGCCATGCAGACTGGCATCCTGCTGGGCAGCAACGAGAACGTCCCGGCTTTTTGCTGGTGGGACCGAGCCGCGGGCCAGATGGTAACCGTCGGCAGCCCCAGGCACGGCAAGAATATCGAGGCCCGGCTGAGCACAGGTTTTGGCCTGCTTTCGCACGGAGGCGCCTCGCGCGGCAACTTGTTTTTGGGCGACGCGGCTGAGAGCCTCTTCACCCTTAGCACGCTGCTCGACCGTACGCGCAGCACCGGCCCCGGTTTCTCCATGCTCTTGGTCAGCCCCCAGGCCATGGCGCGGCTCGTGACCCGCTTCAGCAACGAATGTGTGAAGGAATGGTGGGGACAGATCCAGCAGCGGCGCCGTAAAGACAAGTACATCAGCAGCGCCCGCAACTTCAAGTATGCATTCATGCGCGGCTTCAAGGGACCGATCATGGGGGACTTGATCACCCATACGACCATTACGGATATCCTGCGCGGCCTGCCCGCGATGTTTGCCACCTACGGCGGCTACGACGACCTGTCGCATTACGCCGGGCAGGATTCGCCTGACGCCGAAGAGGCGCTCGCCGATATTGACGACTGCTTTGCGCGTATCGCGCACACCGTTGCACAAGCCCCGCGGCCTTACCACATCGTGGTCCTTGCCGACCACGGCAACCTCAGCGGGCCGTTCTTCAGCACGGCCTACGGCCGCGGCTTGAAGGACCTTGTCAAGGGCCTGATGGGTGGTGATGCCAGGATCGAGGCGGAGCTGGAAACTGCCGAGGCCTGGGATAACCTCAACGCGGTCCTGACGGAGACTGTCAACAGCCAAACGCGCATTGCCAGGCTCCTGCAGCCTTTCTTCAAGGATAAAGAGGTAGATGGCTGCGTCGAGCTCGCGCCGGGCGGCGGTTTGCGCGACGATCAGGGCCAGCCGAAAGATGCCAATGTCGTGATTTATGCCTCTGGGGCCGCAGGGCTGGTCTATTTCACGGATTCCAAACAGCGCTTGACTTACGAACAGATCCGGGCAAGGCATCCAAACCTGGTGCTGGGGCTTGTACAGCACCCCGCTATCGGCTTCGTGCTCGTCCATTCAGAGCAGCAGGGCCCCATGGCGATCGGCGAGGGCGGCGTCTATTACTTGAAAGATAATGTCGTGGAGGGCCAGAACCCGCTGGCCGACTACGGCCCCAACGCTGCACTTCATCTGCGGCGACAGGCGAGCTTCATAGCTTGCCCGGACATCCTGGTCAACGCTCGGTATGATCCAATAACCGGCGAGATGCCCGTGTTCGAAAATCAGGTCAGCCATCACGGCGCGCTGGGTGGGCTGCAGAACCATCCCTTTATTTTGTATCCCGTGGCGCTGCCCGGCCCGGAAGCCCCGATCATTGGCGCGGATGCCGTCTGTCGGCTGCTGCGCGGTTGGCGGGAACAGGTGCAGGGTATCCCCGCCCCCACAGCCAACAGAAGCCTGATCGTTTAGGAGTTGTCAAGCTGCCATTCTCATCACTGGTGCAACCCCAATGACCACAATTCGCGAAGCGTTCGAGCGCGGTGAAGGCGTCTTCCATCTCGTGCCCAATTGGGTGCCCCACAACTTCAATCGCGCCGGCGGACGGCTGCGGCTGCACCCCGACGATTACTTCGCCTTCGGGATGCAGCGCGGCTCGATTAAGGAGCGTTGGTTCTGCTCGACCGTCTCCATCGGCAACGGCGCAACCATCCCCGCCGACGCCGGGCTGAGCTACGTCGCGCCGACAGACGATGCCGCCGATCAGTTCCTCTTCAGTGACGCCGTGGCCGAACTTGGCGCGGACCTGATCGGGGCTGAACTGATGGCGCAGTACGGCGGCTGGCCCATGTATGCCAAGTTCTTCGACTACTTCGATCCGCTGTTCCATCATCTGCATCTCGATGACGTTGCCGCGGGTCGCATCGGTCGGCTGGGGAAACCCGAAGCGTACTACTTCCCGCGCCAGTTGAACGACCATCTGGGCGCATTCCCGCTGACCTATTTCGGCTTCGACCCCGATGTGACCCCGGAAATGGTGCGCGAACGCCTGGCTGATTGGAACCGGCGCGACACGCGGATCACCGAGCTTTCGCGCGCCTATCGCATCGAATTGGGAACGGGTTGGTACACGCCGCCCGGCATCGTCCATGCGCCCGGCTCGGTGCTGACCTACGAGCCGCAATGGAATTCCAACGTGGGGTCGGTGTGGGAGAATGTGACAAGCGGCGAGATTTTCCCTTACGGATCATTGGTCGGCGGCGTCCCGGATGACCACAAGCAGGATATGGATTACATCATGTCGCTGCTGGATTGGGACACGAACGTGGATCCCCACTACCGGAAGCATTATTTCCGGCCACCCGTTCCTGCCCGCGCCGGCGAAGGCTATACGGAGAACTGGATCAGTTACGCCAACCCCTATGTCGGCGCGAAGGAACTGACCATCCTTCCCGGCCACACCATCACCGTAAAGGATGCCGTGGCCCACGGGTGCATCATCATTCAGGGCCACGGCAGTTTCGGCGTGTACGACGCAGAGGCTCCGATCATGTTGCGGGTCGGACAACTCAGCGCCGACGAGTACTTTGTGAGCGAGGCCGCCGCACGCGCCGGCATAGTGATTCGCAACGATAGCCGTTGGGAGCCGATGGTCATCCTCAAGCACTTCGGCCCGAACCACCCCGACATGCCGCAGGCCGTCGCGTGAACCTGGCGTCTGTCCAGCAATTCATTGACCGCGGAAAACACGGAAGACACGGAAAGGCTGTACCTGTCTTTTTCCGTGTATTCCGTGTTTTCCGTGGTTGTACTTCCGGGTTTACGAATGTCCCAGCACCGGATGCGGCACGTAGGGCGCTTCCAGGGATGCGACATCTTCCGCTGACAGCTTCAAATCTACCGCGGCGACCGCGTCCTCGAGATGCTGCATCTTCGTCGCCCCGATGATCGGCGCGCTCACGCCCGGCTTGCCCAGCAACCACGCCAGCGCCACCTGCGCGGGCCGGCCGCCCAGCCGATTCGCCACCTCGATGGCCTGTTCCACCACCTGAAAATCGGCGTCCGCATAGTACATGCTGTGCGCGAAGGGGTCGTTCTTCGACCTGACCGTCTCGCCCCAATCGCTGCGGCGGCGGTTGCCCGCCAGGAACCCGCGCGCCAGCGGGCTCCACGGGATCACGCCGACCCCCATCTCGATGCACTGCGGGATCATCTCGCGTTCTTCCTCGCGATAGATCAGATTATAGTGATTCTGCATCGAGGTGAATTTCGTCCAGCCGTGTTGCTTTGCCGTGTGCTGCGCCTTCGCGAATTGCCACGCGTACATGCTCGACGCGCCGATATACCGCGCCTTCCCCGCGCGCACCACGTCGTTGAGCGCCTCCATCGTCTCCTCGATGGGCACGTCGCTGTCATAACGGTGGATCTGGTAGAGATCCACGTAATCCGTGCCGAGCCGCCGCAGCGAGCGGTCTATCGAATCCAGGATGTGCTTCCGCGAAAGCCCGCCGTCGTTCGGGTCTTTGCTCATTTGGCCGTGTACCTTCGTGGCGATGATCACCGCATCTCGGCGCGCGAAATCAAGCAGCGCCCGCCCCGTCACCTCCTCGCTCACGCCCAGCGAATAGATATCCGCCGTATCGAAGAAGTTGATCCCCAGTTCCAGCGCGCGCTGCACAAACGGGCGTCCCGCCTCCTCTGAAAGCACCCACTCGCGCCACCCCGGATCGCCGTAAGACATCATCCCCAGGCAAATCCGCGACACCTTCAGCCCGCTCGCGCCCAGTCGTGTGTATTCCATGTCTCAACCTCCTTCAGGTCGCAGTCTGGTTTTTGGAGTCATCAGTTTACACTTGGCTTGCGGAATCAACAACCGCCCGAAAATTCCGACACAAGCGCCTGGAGTATTTTATGTTGACAGGTTCATCAAATCTTGCTTTCTGGTCGTCGCCATCTCGTCGCCAAATACTACGGGGTGTCAGCAGCAGGCGAACCGGGTTGCACCGGAATCAGGACCTCGTTGCGGCGACGGAAGGGTAAGGTCATGGGTGAGTCGTAGCGAGCAAAGACCGCCGGACCAACTACAACGTAACCCTGCGCTATCACGAACGCCTCGAGCTGCCGTCGCTTCTTCTCGTAGGTCGATTTGCGCCAGGTGCCGGAGTAAAGAACGGCGGCCATCAGCTGGCCCGGACGTTCACGGAGGCGGACGCTGGAGTCGAGCGGCTCAGGCAGCGCATCCATCGTGTATTGGGCGGGCATGACGAACGTAACAACCCATTCGTTGCCCGAGCTTTCCTGGGTGACCGGTGCAGTCATCGCGATCTTCTGGCTGCCGGTCTCCTGCAGCACCGGGGCCGTCATCGCGATCCGCTGTGAGGCCGGCTCTTTAACTACCGGCGCCGTCATGGCGATCGAATCGCGTCGGCGGTTATTGCCGAAGATATAGCCGCCCAGTCGCCGAAAGGCCGCGTTGCCGGCCCATTCAAACTGGCCAGATACCGTGGTCTCGGCGACGATGTAGGGTGCGTACTGGCGGATCTCAAAGTTGCCTTGTTTACTTACCAGCGCGTATTTCAGTTCTTCAGTGGCCATGACATCTCCCTTGTGTGACGGCAGACCCCCGTAGTCGGTTTCAAGTTCGACGCAAGTCTGGCATGGGTCTGGGGCTAAGCCAACCGAAGCGGCCCACGATGCAGGCCCACTGCGGATTGCTATTTCGCCCAAGGCTCCGTTGCTCTTGATCAATGGGTGCTATTCATCGTGATGATGCCACGCTCGGCCATGCCGTTGAGCATGAGTTGTACGGCCAGCGCGCCCAGCAGGATGCCGGGCGCCACGTCTCGATCACCTTCAAGTCTTGGCCAGATTGATTGAGTCATCAGTTTACACTCGACTTGCGGAATCAACAACCGCCCAAAAAACCGCGACCGACACATCCAGAGGATTCTTCGAGGAGTTTTAAAGACAGCGTCCGACTTTCTTTTGCAAAGAAAATCGGACTGTGTGACGCCATGAGCCGCGAAGGACTCGAACCTTCAACCCGCTGATTAAGAGTCAGCTGCTCTGCCAGATTGAGCTAGCGGCCCGGAACAACGCAATGATAGCAGGTTCCGCCCGATGCGTCAAAAACCGGCGCTTAACTCTCCGGGCCGCTCCGCCACGATGATTCCCTGGGTCCTAATACTTAAAGTTTTCGCGGACAGGTGAGAAGACCTCGACCAACTGCACGGCCTCCGCGCCGACCCTGCCTTCGTGGGTCACGTCACCCGGAATCACGTACACATCGCCCGGTTTCAGCCGCCGCGTCTCATCGCCAATCGTGAAATCGAGTTCGCCCGCGATCACGGTTCCCACCTGCTCGTGGGGAGGGCTGTGCGCGGCCACCAGCGAGTTCGGCTCCAGCGTCACCAGCGCCAGCGTCATCTTGTCGCCCCAGAACGTGCGGGCTTTGACCCCCGCCGCGAGATCCATTGGCATTCGTTGCTCGGAATCGTGGAAGTATGTCGTCATGTCATTCTCCTCAGTGATGAATGGATTGAAATCAACCACGGAAGACACGGAACACATGGAATTATACGCATCTCATAGACAAATCGGATAGAATACGTACAATGGAGGCATGAGACAACGAGCCTTCCAACTTACCGAGGCGCAAGCCGGCGAATTGCAGGGCGCCTACCACAACTGTCCAGATGCGCAGACATGTATGCGCTATCAGGCG
>JBBQRS010000005.1:0-84743 GCA_038214535.1 Anaerolineae bacterium | reverse complement strand
TGGACGGCTTCGACACGGATACGAACGTGATCCTGATTGCGGCCACCAACCGGCCCGACATCCTGGATCCGGCGCTGTTGCGGCCGGGGCGGTTCGACCGGCAGGTGGTGATGGATCGGCCCGACGTGCGCGGGCGGGAAGAAATTCTGAAAGTCCACGTCAAGGGTAAGCCGTTGGAGCCAACTGTGAATCTCGATACGGTGGCGCGCAGCACTCCCGGCTTCGTGGGGGCGGATCTGGAGAACCTGGTGAACGAGGCGGCGATCCTGGCGGCGCGGCGGAACAAGCGCAGCATCGGGATGAGCGAGATTCAGGAGGCGGTCGAGCGGGTGATGGCCGGGCCGGAGCGCCGCAGCCGCATCATCTCTGCCCACGAGAAAGAGATCGTGGCCTATCATGAAGTGGGTCACGCGCTGGTGCGCCGCATGTTGCCCAAGTGCGACCCGGTGCATAAGATCAGCATCATCAGCCGCGGCATGGCGCTCGGTTACACCATGTCGCTGCCCGAGAGCGATCGGGTGTTGATCAGCAAGACCAAGTTCGAGCAGGACCTCAGCGCCATGCTTGGGGGCCGCGTCGCCGAGGAACTCATTCTCGACGATGTGACCAACGGCGCGGTAGATGACCTGGGGCGCGTCACCCGACTTGCGCGGGCGATGGTCACGCAGTATGGCATGAGCGCCAAGATGGGGCCGATGGTGTTCGGCCAACGTCATGAGATGATCTTCCTCGGGCGCGACATCGGCGAGCAACGCAACTACAGCGAGCCGGTCGCGCGAGAGATTGATAAAGAGGTCAACAAGATCGTCACCGCGGCCCATGAGCAGGCGCGGGAGATCCTGACCAAGTACGCTGCCCTGCACGAAGCCATCGCGCAACGGCTGATCGAGGTCGAGACGATGGACGCCGAAGAGTTCGAGTCTTTCTTCGCTGACGTGCCGGGCATCCCGTCATCGAAACTGCCGGTGAGCGAGGAAGACGCGACGACTGCGACCGCGGCTCCGCGCAACGGCGGGGCCAGCGTCTCCGGCTCTGACCGACCCGCCGGCTCGCCCAACCCGCGCCCCGCCCCGGCATAAGCCGCCGGCCCGGGCATCCATGCACTAAAGGGACGAAAGGCCCGGTTTGCAAAACGGCCTTTCGTCCTTCTTGTTTTTGTCTTTGTTCGTGTTCATCCCTCCGCGGGGTGCGCACACCGCTAGACTCAACACGAGAGGTCTGAATGTCCGAACAACAATTCCCGATCGGTCTGACGGGCGAGGCGCGCGTGGTGGTGGGCGACGAGCTGACGGCCCGCCACATGGGCAGCGGCGCGGTCAAGGTGTTCGCCACGCCCGAAATGGTGCGTCTGATGGAACGCGCCGCCGTCAACGGGCTCGCCCCGTATCTCGCGCCCGGCCAGCAATCGGTCGGCACAATGGTCAACGTCAAACATCTGGCCGCGACCCCGGTGGGCGCAACGGTCGTCGCGACCGCCGAGTTGATCGGCGTAGAGGGCCGCCGCCTGACCTTCCGCGTGGTCGCGACCGATGGCGTGGATACCATTGGTGAAGGACTGCATGAGCGGGCGCTGATTGACCTGGCGCGCTTCGAGCAGAAGGCCGCGGCCAAGCGGAAGACCCTGGAGGGCTGAGCGCCGGATGGCTGACACGCTGCGCGGCACCGTCGAGCGGATCACGTATCACAACGAAGAGAACGGCTATACCGTCGCGCAACTGCTGCCCGAAGGCAAGGACTACACGGTGACGGTGGTGGGCAACATGCTCGGCGTCAACGTGGGCGAATCGGTCGCCGTGACGGGCGCGTGGATGGCCCATGCGCAATACGGGCGGCAGTTCAAGTCCGAGCAGGTGCGCACCGTCCTGCCCGCCACGATTGCCGGGCTTGAGCGTTACCTGGGCAGCGGGCTGATCAAGGGCGTGGGGCCGGTGATGGCCGGGCGCATCGTCCGCAAGTTCGGGCTGGACACGTTGCGCATCATCGAGGAAGAGCCGGCGCGCTTGCGCGAGGTGCTGGGGGTGGGCCGCAAGCGCGCCGACGTGATCACGCGCGCCTGGGCCGAGCAGCAGAAGATTAAAGAAGTGATGATCTTCCTGCAAGGCCACAACATTTCGACCGGGCTGGCCGTGCGGATTTACAAGCAATACGGCGATGATTCGCTCGCCGTGGTGCAGGCCGACCCCTATCGGCTGGCGGAGGAGGTGTACGGCATCGGGTTCATCACCGCCGACAAGATCGCGCGCGAGTTGGGGATCGCGGAAGATGCGCCGGAGCGTGTGGCGGCGGGCGTCGCCTACACGCTGAGCCAAGCCGCCGATGACGGCAGCGTCTATCTGCCCGAAGCGGAACTGAGCCGCCGCGCGTGCGAGTTGCTGGGCGTCGCGCCCGAACGCATCACGGAGGCGCTCGCCGCGCTGGCCGAGGCGAAGCGGGTGCATCTCGAAGAGATCGCGCCCCCGATGGGCGATGACACGTTGGCGGAGGCGCGCCCCGTCTATCTGATCCCGTTCTATTACGGCGAGGTGGGCGTCAGCGGGCGGCTGCGTCAGTTGATGGACGCGCCGGGCGACCGGATGCCCGCGTTCCAGGCGTTCAACTGGCCCGTCGCCTTCGCCACGCTGCAAGCGCAGAGCCGCATTACCCTCACGCCGCAACAGATGGACGCGGTGCAGGCCGCGCTTTCCAGCCGGGTGTGCGTGCTGACGGGTGGACCGGGGACGGGGAAGACCACCACCGTGCGCAGTATCATCCGGCTGGCCGAGGCCGCGGGCGCGCGGACTGTGCTGGCCTCGCCCACCGGGCGCGCCGCAAAACGGTTGAGCGAGGCCACCGATCGCCCCGCGCAGACCATCCACCGCCTGCTCGAGTTCAAGCCCGCCGAGGGGATGGCCTTCCAGCGCAACGAGGAGAACCCGCTGGATGCCGACCTGGTGATCGTGGACGAAGCCTCGATGCTCGACCTGCTCCTCACCAACCACCTGCTGAAGGCGATCTTGCCGGGCGCGCACCTGTTGCTGGTGGGCGACGTGGATCAACTGCCCAGCGTCGGCGCGGGCAGCGTCCTGCATGACGTGATCGCCGCGGTCGAGGAAACCAACGCCTCCTGTCATGGTGAGCGGAGCCCCCGCGCTGAGCGGGGACGCGGCGAAGCACCTCGCGCCCGCGTCGTCCGCCTGGACACCATCTTCCGCCAGCCTGAGGGCAGCTACATCATCACGAACGCGCATCGCATCAACCAGGGCCAACTGCCCGCCTTCGACAACCGCAATGCGACCGACTTCTTCCTCTTCAAAGAAGAGGACGCCGACGCCGCGGCCAACCTGATCGTCGAATTGGTGCAGGAACGCATCCCGCGCCGCTTCGGGCTGACGCCCGACGAGATCCAGGTACTCAGCCCGATGCACCGGGGCGACGCAGGCGTCACCACGTTGAACCTGCGGCTCCAGGCGGCGCTGTGCCCGGCGCGCCCCGGCCTGCCCGAACGGCAGATGGGCGGGCGCATCTATCGCCAGGGCGACCGGGTGATGCAGATTCGCAACAACTACGATAAGGACGTTTTCAACGGCGACATGGGGCGGATCGTTGCCGTCAACCCCGAGGAGCAGATGGTCGCCGTGCGGATGGACGAGCGAACGGTGAGCTATGACTACCTTGAACTGGATGAGCTGGTACACGCCTACGCCATCAGCATCCACAAGGCGCAGGGCAGCGAGTTCCCCGCGGTCGTGATCCCGATGCTGCCTTCGCACTATATGATGCTCCAACGCAACCTGTTGTACACTGCGGTGACACGGGCGCAAAAACTGGTGGTGCTGGTCGGGTCGCCGCGCGCGATTTCGATTGCGGTACGCGCCGATCGGGCGCGCGAGCGCTTCTCAGGGCTCGCCGGCCGCCTGACCGGCGCGCTGGGGTAGGGAGTCGAGCGACGCCCACAAGGGGCTAGACTACAGGCTCCGTGGGGTTACTTGAGGAGGCTTATGACATGCCGGTGATTACCCTTTCCCGCCAGATGGGCAGCGGGGGCGACGAGGTGGCTTCGGCCGTGGCGGAGCGCCTGGGCTTGCGGCCGGTGGGCTTCGAGCTGATCAACCGGGCGGCGCGCGAGGCGGGCGCGCCCGAGGTGGCGCTGGCCGCGATTGACGAACTGGGTCTGCTGGGGATTCGACCCGGCCGCGCGGCGATCCGCGCCTATCGCGCGAAGATTTTCGATATCGTCGAAGAGCTGGCCGCCGGCGGCAGGCTGCTGCTGATCGGCCGGGGCGGCCAGGTGATCCTGGCGGAGCGGCCCGGCGTGCTGCACGTGCGCGTGATCGCCCCGAAAGAACGGCGCGTGGCGTATCTGGTCGAGACGCGCGGGATCAGCCCGGAGGCCGCGATCGCGCGCATCGAGGCGTCGGATCGGGCGCGCGTGGATTTCGTGCGCCGCTACTATGGCGCGAACTCGGAAGACCCCCGGATGTACGACATGATGTTGAACATGGCCCAAATTGACATAATGATTGCGGCCGAACTGATATGTGCGGCGGCGGGGCGTGTGGTGCAGGCGGAGGCCACAACGCGATGACCGACCCCGCGACGCCGGCGCCGTTCTATCACCCGGCGGAGGCCGAGTTTGCGCGGATCCTCGACTTCTACGGCATCCCGTGGGAATACGAGCCGCGCACTTTCATATTACAGCAAGACGACCAGGGCCGCGTGACCGAGGCGTTCAGCCCCGATTTCTACCTGCCCGACCAGGATCTTTACGTCGAACTGACCACCATGCAGGCGAACCAGATCCGCCACAAGAACCGCAAGTTACGCCGTCTGCGCGAGCTCTACCCCGAGGTGAACGTCAAGCTGTTCAAGCGCAGTGACATCCGCGCCCTGCTGGTGAAGTTCGGTGTCGAGGACCTATCGGGCGTGCTGGAGAACGAACTATAGCGCGCCTCTTCGCAGTGACGGCTTCAGCCGTGCCGCGAGCGCACCCCGGCTGAAGCCGTCACTGCGAAGGGGCAACGACATCCTGTGGAGTGGGCAGCCTGGCACGGACAGGACTCACAGGATTTACAGGATTGGAAGGTTTTTATCCTGTGCATCCTGTAAATCCTGTCGGCGTATTCCGTGTGTTTCGGGGTTGATGTATTTTCGAACAGGGGGAGAGCTTGGAACAATCTCACAAAGAGCCGCCGACCGACCTGACGCGCGGGCTGGGGCGCATCGTGTTGACCGAAGCCGAAATCCGCGGGCGCATCGCCGAACTTGCGGGGGAGATCAGTCGCGACTACGCGGGCATGAACCCGCTGCTGGTCGGCGTGCTGAAGGGCGTCATCTTCTTCATGAGCGACCTGCTGCTGGGCATCACCATCCCCGTCACGGTGGACTTCATGGCGATCTCGCGCTATGACCCGGCGCGCAAGACCAAGGGGGCGGTGCGGCTCATCAAGGACCTGGATGAGACGGTCGAAGGCCGCCACCTGATCTTCGTCGAGGACATCGTAGACACCGGGCTGACGCTCAACTACCTGCTGCGCATCCTGCGGGCGCGTGGCCCGGCCAGCCTAGAAGTCTGCACCCTGTTCAACAAGCCCGAACACCGGTTGACCAACGTCTCCATTCGCTATACCGGCTTCGACCTGCCCGACCGTTTCGTCGTCGGTTTCGGCCTCGACCACCGCGAAGCCTACCGCCACCTGCCGTATGTGGCCGAACTGCGCCCGGAGGTGGTGGGGGGAAGGTGATTCAGGTGCAACGCACTTCCGAAGTGCGTTGCACCTTTTTTGTTTTTTACGGCGTCGCAAACGGGGCCGTCTGGTTCTGCGGCTGCGTGAACAGCTCGCCCGGCAGGATGTAGCCGCCGCTGTCGCCGTTGCCGCCCAACACCAGCGGATAGTTTCCGCTCCAACTCTGGATCGCCTGCCAACTGATCACCGACTCATCCAGGCTTTGCGAAATCAGCTTGTTCGCCTCGGCCTGCGCCTGCGCCTTGATGCGGATCGCTTCCGCCTCGGCGATGGCCTGCACGCGGGTGGCTTCCGCGCCGCCCTCGGCAATACCGATCCGCTCCAGCTTCTGCCGCTCGGCCTCGGCCTGCGCCTGCGTAATCGTGCGGTTCTTCTCGAACTCGGCCTGCTTCGCCAGGTTCTCCTTCGTCACGATGTTCTCTTTCTCGATCTGCTTCTGCTCGACGGCGTTGCGATACGCCTCCGTGAACTGGATCGAGCGCAAACCGAAGAACACCAGTTCCAGCCCTTCCTTCTCAAAATCTTTCGCCAACCGCGCCGCGATGGTCTCCTGCGCCCGTTCAACGTTGCCGGAATAGAGATCACTGGCCGGATACTGCTTCAGGATATTGCGCACATGCACCCGGCTGTTGGCTTTAACCACTTTTTCCACCAGTTCAGGCTCGGTGCCCAGGTTGTTAACGATCTCCGTCATGCGCGATGGGTCAATGCGAAACCGCACCGTATAGCGTGCGTGAATCTGCTGCCCGTCAGCCGTCGCCGTGTCTACCTCGATATCCGTATAATCCGCGTTAGATTCCGTCAGATCGGCGCTCGTTTCGTACAAAATCTCTTGCGTCCGATAGGGCGTCGCCGTCTGAATGAACGGCGCTTTCCAATGCAGCCCCGGCTCGAACACTCCGACGATCCGCCCAAACTGCTTCACCACCGCCACCGACCCCGCCTCGACCTGCGTGAAAGCGTCTTGCATGGCGAAAAATCCGAAGATCAACAGACCCGCCACCACGCCGATCAGGATCGCCGCGCGATAATTCGGGTCGCCGCGCCGGCCCGTCAACACGGCGATCAGGATCGCCGCCAGCACACCCAGGCCAAACGCCAACATCATCACACTCATCAAACTATTCATCTATGCTCTCCTTCCATATCACTGTCTCGTCAGGCTCGCGATATGTTTCCATCCTCATTTTCTCACGCGCAACCCCAAATCGCTTGACACGTCGCGCCCATTAAGCTGACAGCGTAAAAAGCAGCGCCCCTCTCTGGCGAGAGGAGCGCTGTTGTTCATTTTTACGGAATGCGCCCCGCAAGGGCATTACGGAATCTTCAACACCTGTCCCACCGTGATCTTATCGGGGTTCGTGATCCCGTTCGCCTGTTGCAACGCTGCCACCGTCACGCCAAACTTCACCGCAATCGTGGACATCGTGTCACCGCGCTGCACCGTGTAATTGCGGGTCTGCCCTGACGAAGCTGCCGCCGGCGCGGCCGAACCGCCCGCCGGAATCGTCAACTTCTGGCCCACGATGATCTTATTCGGGTTCGACAGGTTGTTGGCCTGTTGCAATGCCGCCACCGTCACCCCGTACTTCCGGGCAATCGTTGCCAGAATATCACCCTTCTGCACGGTGTACGTTTGCCCTGCACCGCTGCTCGCAGTACTCCCGCCCGTAGAGGCGGCAGGTACGCCGGCGCTTCCCCCGGAAGGCAGCTTGATCTGCTGGCCCACCGCAAGCACGTCGGGGTTCGTGATCGTCGGATTCACCGCCAGAATCTCTTTGGTGGAGACGCCGAATTTCCCCCCAATGCTGCCCAGAGTATCGCCGCGCTGCACGGTATACGTGCCGGGCGCGCTCGCCGCGCTGCCTGAGGTCGCCGCGGGCTGCGCCAACGGTTCCGCTGTCGCCGCGGGCCGTAACAGGGCAGGCGTCGGGCTGGCGGCGTCCAACGGCACAGGCGTACCGACTGTCTGGCTGCCTGCTCCCTCGACCGTTCCGGTACCCACAGGCAACAGGACGCCCGGCGTACCACCTTCCGGCGTTGGCGCAGGCCGTTCTCGCTCGCAACCGGCAAGCGCCATTGACATGATGATAACAACGATGATTACGACAAGCGGGGTAAAGCGAGTTCTCATCAGTTCCTCTCCCGAACGCTAAATAGCTGCGAGAACACGAGGCCAACCCGGAGCGGCCCGGGCGCACGACAGGGATAAGTGATCCCGAGTTCAATCATACCACACGCCATCGGGCGCGTCAATATGTCAATCTGACATAATATGTTTTATTGGATGCCCGATCAGGGCACTGACGCGCTCAGATCACCCCCAACGCCTGCCCCACGGCCTCGAACGCGGCCAACCCGCGATCCAGATCTTCACGGCTGTGCGCGGCTGTGTTCATCACCCGGATGCGCGCCTTGCCCTGTGGCACGGTGGGGAAGCCGATTGCCACCGCAAAGACGCCCGCCTCGAACAGCGCCCGGCTGAACTGCTTCGCCAGCCCCGCGTCGCCCAGCATCACCGGCACAATCGGCGTCTGCGAGAAACCTGTGTCGAAGCCTAACTGCTGCATCCCGGCCCGGAAACACGCGGCGTTATCCCACAGCTTCTCCACCAACGCCTCCGACTCCTCCAGCAGATCCACCGCCGCCAGACACGCCGCTGTATCCGCGGGCGTCGTCGCACTCGAGAACAGGAAGGGCCGCGCCTTCTGCCGGATGAAATCCACGATGATCTTCTTGCCCGCGATCACGCCGCCCACCACGCCGAACGCCTTGCTCAGCGTGCCGATCTCCACGTCAAAGACGCCGTGCAGTCCGAAGTGATCTACGATGCCTCGACCGCCTTTGCCCAGCACCCCCTCGCCGTGCGCGTCGTCCACCATCGTCATCACGCCGTAGCGGTCCGCCACTTCGGTCAACTTATCCAACGGTGCGATATCACCGTCCATGCTGAACACCCCGTCGGTCACCAGCAGCCCGCGCCGATATTTCGGCAAGTTCTCCTTGATCTTCGCCTCGGCGTCGGCCACATCGCAATGCTCATAGACCACAATCGTCGCCCGGCTCAGCCGCGCCCCATCAATGATGCTCGCGTGATTCAGCCGGTCGGAGAAAATCACGTCCTCGCGGCCCACCAGCGGCGGAATCGCCGCCTGGTTCGCCAGGAAGCCGCTCTGCACGTATAGCGCGTCCTCCACCCGCTTGAACGCCGCCAACCGCCCTTCCAGCTCCAGGTGCAACCCCTGTGTCCCCGCAATCGAGCGCACCGCCGCCGGCCCTACGCCCCACATATCCACCGCGGTCTTTGCCGCCGCTTTCAGCCGTGGATGGTTCGCCAGCCCCAGATAGTTGTTCGTGCAGAAATTCAGCACCCGCCGCCCGTCCACCACCATCCACCCATCCGCCGGCGACTCCATCGTGCGGATGTTGATGAGCAAATTGCTCTCGCGCAGCGCGTCCATCTCCTCGTTGATGAAAGCCAATTTGTCAGTCATAAGATGCCTCGTGCCAGGTAAACTAAACCTCTAGTCGCTTCACGACATCATCCAACGCGTCCAGCAAAGTGATTGCTGAATGCTCCACTACGCCGGAAGGTGTATGCATATGGAATGGGAAGGTTGCCAAATCTTTGTGGTGTGGTGCTGAATCCCAACGGACGACCAGATTCTCATCGGCGTCCATATAGTGCAATCGAAAACGCTGTCGTTCGACAGGTATTTGCTCGGAAAATTCCAGCCGTGAACCATCTGTAAATGCAATATATCCCTTGATGAAACCTCGATCCAAATTCGTATCAATCTCTCGTTGAATGGACCAGGATACAATAACCCTTGATAGCGTCCGCATCTTTGCGTCAAGGGCCGCGAGGTAGCCATCAATGCTCATAACTGGATGCTTTTCAGCAACTTCAATTGTTGGGTTATTTCCAAATACGCGTCCCACACAAACTCCCATTCGAACCAGACAGCATCGTCGCCCAATGCACCCGCCTCAAACTTCGCGGCAAACTGATCGGAAGTCATCTGATATTGTTGCTCGAATTCATCCAGCCTGGCCCGATAACGGCGCAAGTTGAACTCCAGCGACCGGCGTTTCATTTCCAGACTCGCCTTCACGATCGGCAATGCTTCCTGCCGGATAACCAAGTTGGCCTGCATTTACCTCTCCTCACTCCAACAAACTAACTCTATCCACCTCGGATGCGCAACTGGCATTCAACTCAGCATGCGTTAGCACTCGATGACTACTATTATACCACCATCTTAACCGCGGCCGAGCGCCCAAACACAAAAAAAGCGGTGGGAGCTCGCAAGGGCTCCCACCGCAACTCCCCGCTTCTCTCCTCTCCTTCAAGGAGAGGGGCCGGGGGTGAGGTCAGTCCAACTTACCCTTCGATCGCGTACTGCGCCGGCGCTTTGCTGCGGCGGATCGCCCAGATGATGACCGCCAGCAAGATCGCCACACCGATGATCAGCGGCAACGGATAGCCCGTGTAACGCACCACGATCGGGGCGATGATCAGGCTGATCAGGTTGATCACCTTGATCAACGGGTTCAACGCCGGGCCGGCCGTGTCCTTCAGCGGATCGCCGACCGTATCGCCGACGATGCTGGCCTTATGCGCCTCCGAGCCCTTGCCCCCATAGAGACCCTGCTCGACCAGTTTCTTCGCATTATCCCACGCGCCGCCCGTGTTCGACATATACACGGCCAATAACTGCCCGGACAGGATCACACCCGCCAGGAAGCCGCCCAGCGCCTCCGCTTTGAGCGCAAAGCCCACGACAATCGGGATCAACACCACCATGATGCCCACCGGCAGCAACTCACGCTGCGCCGCCACGGTGGAAATTGCCACCGCTTTCTTGTAATCGGGCATCACGGTGCCTTCGCGCACGCCGGGCACGTCGAATTCCTTACGCACCACCGCCACCATACCGTTGGCCGCGCGCGCCACGGCCTTGATCAACAGTCCACCGAACAGCAGCGGGATACCGCCGCCGATCAACAGGCCGACGAATACCATCGGGTTTGCTATGTTGATGCCGGTAAGGATCTTGTCGGGCGTCAACAAGCCCGCCGCGACCATCTCTTCCTGCACCAGCCGGATGTCCGTCATGAAGGAGCCGAACAGCGCCACGGCCGCAATGACTGCGGAACCAATCGCCACGCCCTTCGTGATCGCCTTGGTCGTGTTGCCCACGGCGTCCAGTTCGGTCATGATCACACGAGAATCTTCGGGCATCGAAGCCATTTCACCGATGCCGTTGGCATTGTCGGAGATCGGGCCGAACGCGTCCATGGAAACCAGGTTGCCTGCATGGGTCAGCCAGCCGATACCGATCAGCGCCACGCCGTAGATGACATACTGCGGGCCCAGCTTGCCGTACACCAGCACCGAGACCAGCAGCGACGCCGCAATCGTGATGACCGCCCAGAAGCTCGACTCGTACCCTTCGGCCATACCGCTCAAAATCGTCGTCGCCGGACCAAACCGCGTGCTCTTCGCGATTTCCTGCACCGGCGCCTTCTCAGTCGCCGTGAAGTACGCCGTCAGCCGGTTCACAATGACGTTGAACACCACGCCCGTCGTAATCATGGCCGCCGGTTCCCACCAGTTGACATCTTGCTGCTTGATGTAGACGAACGCCAGCAGGAAGGACAAGACGATGGTGATCACCGACGAAACTTCGTAGGCGATTTCCATGCTGTGCCACGCATTGCCTTTGGCAATCGTGCGCTCCCACACCGGCACCGAGAATGTGCCGATGATCGAGCTGATGACGCCGATGGCGCGCACCAGCAGCGGGAAGATGATGAAGTACGTGTAGCCGGTCACCCGCATCAGCGCGATACCCAGGATCAGCGCCGAAACGATGGTCACTTCGTAGGACTCGAAGATGTCCGCCGCCATACCGGCGCAGTCGCCCACGTTGTCGCCAACCTGGTCCGCGATGACCGCCGCATTGCGGGGATCGTCCTCTTCCAGGCCCTCTTCGACCTTACCCACCAGGTCCGCACCCACGTCCGCGGCCTTGGTGTAGATACCACCGCCGACGCGCATGAACAGCGCGACCAACGTGCCGCCGAAGCCGAAGCCCAGCAATGCATCCGGCGCGGCTGCGCCGAAGATGATGAAGATCATCGTGCCGCCCAGCAGGCCCAGACCGTCCGTCAACATGCCGGTCACCGTGCCTGAGCGGTAAGCAATCCGCAGCGCATCGCCGAAGTTGCGCATTGCCGCCGAGGCCACGCGCAGGTTGCCCTGCACCGCCACGCGCATGCCGATCTGGCCCACCATCAACGAGAAGAACGCGCCCAGCACGAACGCGCCGGCGCGACCAAACGCAATCACCAGGCGGGCGTTGTCGCCGAACATCTTAGTCGCTTCAGGTGTAGGTGGAGCCACCCATACACTCGCAAACAACGCGAACATCAGCACGCCGATGAACGGCAGGATGGTGCGGAACTGTTTGCCCAGATACGCATCCGCGCCATCCTTGATGGCGGTCCATATGCGGATCATCGCCGGAGTCCCCGTGTCCTCCGACTTCACGTTGAGCCAGAGCAGATACGCGTAGATCAGGCTGATGACCGCCACTACGAGCACTGCATAGATCGCATAGACCTCGAACTGTGACAAATTCATGCGACTCATGATTTCTGTCTTACCTTCCTCCTGATATAGAGATTAGTGAAATTAATATGGACGCACGCAGCCCTTGCAACGGCAGACCTCATGCGTTCGGCGACAAGAATTTGGGGAGCTTCGAACCCCTTTTGGAAAATTGCCAACTCCCCCGCCATTGTAGAAATACACGCAAATCTCTCGCAGATTACAGTATCTGAAAGGCCTCGGCAATGATCTTGCTCATACTCGCTCGTTGCGAGGGTGCATTTCATTTTCGAGGCAACCCACCGCGATGTCATGCTGAGGCTCGCCGTTTTGGGCCGAAGCATCTCGCCTTGCGACGCGAGACCCTTCGCTAGAGCGCCATTGTAACGTGCATTGAATGGTTAACCCGCTCAGTGGTCTGTAACGTTAGTTTTTGTCTTTCTGAGCGGGTCAGCCTTAAGACGTTCGTTACGGCGTGACTCTAGCCCCCTAAAGAGGGATCTCCCGTTGGCGAGGCCGAGACCCTTCGCTAGAGCTTTAACGTAGTGATCTTTGAATCGTTAACCCGCTCAGGGTGACATGCCAAAAACTAACTTTACCGCCTACTCAGGGTGACAATCTCGCCCCGAACTTGAAATGTGCCCTCGTTGCGAACCCCGTTTGACACACCCTCACGAAGCTGGGATAATAAACTCCTGGCGCCAGAGCGTGACTTCGGCATATCATCTGCCGCAGCCAACCCCCAAATCTTCATGCCGCTCCGGTCATCATGGGTGTATATTGAGCGCAGACCAAAAACAATCGTCACATGCCAATCCCACCGCCCGGGTTCAGGTGCAGCCGCCCGTGCTGGTTGATGTCCCCCCAGCATTCGACGCCATGATGGATGCGCTGACCGGCGCACCGATCATCGCGGTGGACACCGAATCCGACAGCCTCTATCGCTATTTCCATAAGGTCTGCCTGATCCAGATCAGCACCCCCGACGTGGATTACATCGTTGACCCGCTGCGTCTGCCCGACATTTCGGCCCTCGGCGCGCTCATGGCCGCCCCGTGCGTCGAAAAAGTGTTCCATGCCGCCGATAACGACATCCTGCTCATGAAACGCGACTTCGGGTTCACCTTCGCCAACATCTTCGACACCATGCTCGCCGCCCGCATCCTCGGCTGGCCCCGCGTCAGCCTCGCCGCGTTATCCGAAGAGCGCTTCGGCGTCAAGCTCGATAAACGGGCGCAACTCACCGACTGGGGCCGCCGCCCCCTCACCACGGAGCAGTTGCGCTATGCCGCGCTCGACACCCATTTCCTGATCCCCCTGCGCGACGAACTGGAGCGCGAGTTGCGCGCCCGCCATCGCTGGCTCGAGGCGCAAGAAACATTTGCCGCCCTGCCCGACGTGCAATATGTCGAAAAGCCCTTCGACCCCGACGGCTTCTGGCACAGCAAGGCCGCGCGTGATTTGGGGCCGGCCGAACTGGCGGTGCTGCGTGAACTCTACCTGTGGCGCGAATCCGCGGCCCGCGCCCAGGACTGTCCGCCTTTCAAAGTGATGAATGATGACGGCCTGGCGCGCCTCAGCCGCGAACAACCCCGCCGGCTCGACGACCTGCCGCGCGTCCTGCGTCGCGACCCGCAGACGGCCAAAGCTGTGCTGGGCGCGATCGAACGCGGCTGCGCCGCCCCGCCGCCCAGGCCGCCGAAACGGTCCCGCGAAGACTATCCGCGCCCCGATCCGTCCGTGATCGCTTGCTACGACCGTTTGCGCGCCTGGCGCACGACCCGCGCCGCCGAACGCGGCGTTGACACCGATGTCGTCCTCGCCAACCACGCCCTGATGACCATCGCCCGCAGCGCGCCCACCGACCTGGAGCAACTCGCCGCCCTCGACGTGCTGGGGGACTGGAAGCTGGGCGAATACGGCCGCGACCTGCTCGCTGTGGTCGCCCAGGCATAAGCAGAACCACCCATGACCGCCGCACCGGGCTACACCGAAATTCGGCTGGGCGATATCGTTCGGATGCGCAAGCCGCATCCGTGCGGCAGCGCCGAATGGGAGGTCGTCCGCCTCGGCGCGGACATCGGTATCCGCTGCACCGGCTGTGAACGGCGTGTCCTCATCCCGCGCAGCCAATTCATGCGCCAGGTCAAGGCCCTGGTTCGACCCGGCCCACCGTCGCCTGATCCCGCATAAACCCGGTTAATATCCTTCGTAGTCGCGGCTTCAGCCGCCGCGTCGCCCAATCAAGGAGATGCCGCCATGCAACGCGACACACTCATAAACTATCTCGATACCTTCCTCGCGACTCACGCGATGACTGACCGCAGCAACAACGGCCTGCAAGTTGAGGGCAGCGCCGACATCTCACGCGCCGCGTTCGCGGTTGACGCCTGCCAGGCTACCATTGACACCGCGTGCGCCGTGGGCGCGCAAATCCTCATCGTTCACCACGGGCTCTTCTGGGGCGAGCCGCTGCTCATCATCGGGCCACACCGCCGGCGCGTCGCCGCGCTGCTGGCCGCCGACTGTTCGCTCTACGCTGTCCACATGCCGCTGGATCGCCACGAGCAGGTCGGCAACAACGCCGAATTGGCGCGCCTGGCCGGGCTGAACCCGGTCGGCGAGATGGGCGAAGTCGCCGGTGGGCAAATGGTCGGACTGATTGCCGAGCCGCCGGGCGCGCTGACGTTAGATGAGCTTGCGGCCCGCGTCGGGTCCGCGCTGGGCGTTGAGCCACTGGTCCAGGCAGACGGCCCCGCGACCGTCAAGCGTATCGGCATCATCTCCGGCAGCGCCGCGCGCTGGATCGCCGAGGCTGCTGCGAAGGGCTGCGACACCTTCCTCACCGGCGAAACCAGCCATTCGCACTACCACGAAGCTGCCGAACGCGGCATCAACGTTATTTACGCCGGGCACTACGCGACCGAGACCGTCGGGCTGCGCGCGCTCGCTGCGCATCTCGAAGATCAGTTCGGCCTGGAAACCCTCTTCATCAATGAGCCAACCGGCATGTAATTTGACATGGGGCAGGGGGCAGGGTATAATCTTCAGGTTGAGCGGGTGAGGCCCGAGTGTCTGTCTCGCCTGCTTTTTATATCATAGTTTAGCCCCTTGTGGGCGTCGCGCCGACGGGCACAAGGCCTATACTACGGAATTTCGGCTAAGATTCTAAGCACGGACTAGCGAGGAGTAATTTCAGGATGTCAACCAAACGAACCTATCAGCCAAAATCACGTCGCCGCATGCGCGTGCATGGCTTTTTCAGCCGTATGAAGACCCAGGGTGGGCGCAACGTTCTGAAGGCCCGGCGCGCGCGCGGGCGCAAGCGCCTGACCGTCTGAACCGCGGATTATCGCTTGCCGAAATACGTTGATTCTACGTGAAACGCCGGTATCGGCTGCGCGACCAGGAGACTTTCAAACGGGTGCGGCAAACCGGCGTCACTTACGCACATCCCTATTTTGTGTTGTGCGTTCTGCCCAACGGTCTGGATATCAGCCGGGCCGGATTTGTCACCAGCCGTCGCATCGGCAAAGCCGTCGTGCGGAATCGGGCGCGGCGCAGGCTTTCGGAAACCATCCGCCTGATGTGGGACTTGATCGAACCCGGATGGGACTTGGTGTGGATTGCCCGACCGGCCATTAACGAGGCCGATTTCACGTCGCTGCAACAGGCATCTGTACGTCTGCTGCGGCGCGCCAAGGTCTTGCGAACCGACCAGGAAACACCGGAGCGCCAATCTGCCGACCGCGATCCATCGCCGCAAAGAGCCGAAACGTTTCCGGTCAGGTCAGATTTGAAGATGGATCAGCAGTTGTGACATCTCTTGCCCTCCTTCTCATCCGCTTTTACAAGAAGGCGATTTCGCCGTTCTTGCCGTCCTCCTGCCGGTTCTATCCAACCTGCTCCGAATATACGTACCAGGCGATCGAAAAATACGGCTTTCTGCAGGGTGGATGGCTGGGCGTCCGTCGTATCGTACGTTGTAATCCACTGAACCCGGGCGGCATTGACCCGGTGCCCTGACACATCGGCGCATTCTTTTTTTCATTGAAATGATTTCCGGGCGCTGATTGAGGAGTAACCACTGAAGTGAACAAACGAACCCGCAACTTCCTTCTCCTGGGCCTGCTGATCCTGGCAGCCTTTGCGCTGTCCGGGTGTAGTATGCCGGCCAATGGACAAGTTGACCTGAATAATCCGCCGGGCCTCTGGGAGGCGATCATCGTCTACCCACTGGTCCGGCTCTTGATGCTCTTCAATAATCTCATTGAAGGCATCGGCATCCCCTATAGCTGGGGTTGGGCCATCATCTTGTTGACCCTGCTCCTCAAGCTCGTGACCTTGCCGCTGACGCGTAAGCAGCTTCAGTCAACCAAGGCGACGCAAGAACTGCAACCCAGGCTGGCCGAACTTCAGGCCAAATACGGCAAAGATCGCCAGAAGCTTTCCGAAGAGCAGATGAAACTCTACAAAGAAGCCGGCGTCAACCCCATGGGCGGCTGTCTCCCGTTGCTGGTCCAGATGCCCATCCTGTTCGGCCTCTACCGGGCGCTTTACATCCTGGCGAATCAACCCGAATTCGCCAACGCACGCTTCTTCTGGATTCCCAACCTGGCGTTGCCCAGCCAGACGGCTGCCACCTATGACGGCATCAACTTCCAGGGCACCAACTGGATCAGCGGCACGATGAGCGCGGGGCAATGGGGCTTGATGATCGCCTACTTCAGCCTGCCCATCGTGATGTTGATCTCGCAAGTCCTGATGCAGAAGATGTCGCAGCCGCCGAAGTCGAAGTCTCCGGCCGGGGGCAAATCGCAGGGCGAGATGCAGACTCAGATGATGGGCTCGATGATGATGTTCATGCCGTTGATGTTCGGCTACATCACCCTGGGCCTTCCGTCCGGTTTGACCCTTTACTGGACAACCTCCAACGTCCTCAGCCTGGTGCAACAGTACTTTGTCGCGGGCTGGGGCGGCCTGGTAGATTGGTTTCCCATGCTCAAGCCCAAAACGGCGGACGTGACAACCTCCACCACGGCGGCATTGGATGCGCCCATCGCATCATCGGCGGCAGTGACGACCGCAAATGGCGGCGCGCCGACCACAGTTCAGAAACCCGAAAAACGCCGCCGGCGCAGAAAATAAGCCGGATCGGCGTCTGGTCTGAGAGGATTTAACGGATGAGTGTTGAAAGAAGTGGGGAATATCGTGGGAAGACGGTAGACGCAGCCATCAGCGCAGCGCTGGCTGCATTGCGCGCCACCCGTGAACAAGTTGAAATCGAAGTCATTCGTCCCGGCAGCCGCGGCATGTTGGGCATCGGCGCCGAAGATGCGATCATTCGGGTCTCGGTGAAATCTGCGCCCCGTTCCGAGCCGAAACCGGTCGCTAAGGTCGAGCCGCCGCCCGTTGCCACGCCGCAGGCCCCGAAGCCCGAGTCGGCGTCCGAACCGAAGGCACAACCGGCGCCCCGGGCGCGTTCTGCGCGCCCGCCCAAGCCCGCCCCCGTCGAATCGGCGGTCTCCCCTGCGGCGCAACAGAGCCGGCCCCGCAGCTCGGATAGCGGCAAAGAAACCTCTTCTGCGGAAGTGGGCGCCGAAATCCTGACCGACCTGCTTCAGCACATGGGGCTGCGCGCCCACGTCGAGATCGTCCAGCAGAGCGAGCTGGAAGCCGGCGACGGTGAAGCGGTCATGGTGCTCAACATCGTCGGTGATGACCTCGGCGTCCTCATCGGGCGTCAGAATGAAGTCATGTCGGCGCTGGAGTTGATCACCCGCTTGATGGTCAACCAGCAGGTGCATACGCACAGCGGCTTCGTGGTAGACGTGAACGGCTACCGCGCCCGCCGCGCCGAGGCCCTGCAGAAGTTGGCGCTGCGCATGGCCGAGCAGGCTCTCGAATCGGGCCGCACCATGACACTCGAACCGATGCCGCCGTCAGAGCGCCGGATCGTCCACATGACGTTGCGCGAAAACCCGAACGTGACCACGCAGAGCATTGGCGAAGGCGACCACCGCAAAGTCACCATCGTGCCGGTCAAGCACTGATCTCCCGTGGGCGACTTCCTCGTCATCGGGCACATCACCCATGACCGTGCGCCGGAAGGCTTCCGGCTGGGCGGCACGGTGACGTTTTCTGCGGTGACGGCGAAGCGTCTGGGGCGTCAACCGATCGTTTTGACGTCCGGCTCCCTGGCCGGCGTGAATCACGAAGTGATTGCAGAGGACCCTCCGGGATCCTATCTGCTGCGCGGCGACGACCTGGACGGCATCCAGGTTCACCTCTTGCCGTCCCCCGTCACCACAACCTTTTCCAACATCTACCGCGACGGCCATCGGACGCAAATCATCGAGGCCGTCGCCAACCCGATCCTGCCCGAGCAGGCGCCGCTCGACCTGAGTCAGATGCCCATCGTCCTGCTTGGCCCGGTCGCGCAGGAGATGCCCACCGACTGGGTGAACCGCTTTCCGGGCGCGCTGCTGGGGATCACTCCCCAGGGCTGGATGCGCCGCTGGGACGCCGCGGGCCACGTCTACCCGACGCTATGGGAGAACGCCGGCGAGGTGTTGCCCCGCGCCGACGCCGTGATCCTCAGCCGTGAGGATGTGGGCGGCGACGAGGCCTATATCGCAGAACTCGCGCGCCAGGCCAAATTATTGGTCGTGACGGACGGCTATCACGGCGCCACAGTGTATCAGGGCGGCGAGAGTACCTACGTGCCGGTGCGCCCGGCCCATGAAGTGGACCCCACCGGCGCGGGTGATGTCTTTGCGACTGCCTTCTTGATTCGCCTGTACGAGACGGGCGACCCATTGGCGGCGACGCACTTCGCGCACATCGTCGCCTCGTTGTCTGTGGAATCTGCCGGACTGGCGAGCATCCCCGAGCGGAGCCGGGTGGAAGCCTGGCTTGCAGCGTAGCGCCTGACTCCTCTCCCCGTGGGAGAGGTCGGGTGAGGGTGGGCGCGGCTCTCGTCACCAAAGCCTCGGATAGCTTCTAACATTCACGCACGGGAATGACACCAGGCCATGACCCGAGTCTACGCAATCGCCAATCAAAAGGGGGGCGTCGGAAAGACAACGACGGCCGTGAACCTCGCCGCCTACCTCGCGGCTGCGGGCCGGCGCGTCCTGCTGATTGACGCCGACCCCCAGGCGAACGCATCCAGCAGCCTCGGCGTTGACCTGGCAAACCTGCCCGCCTCCCTGTATGACGCGCTCATCCGGCGCAGCTCGATCGCCGAGGTCGCCGTTCCCACCACCCAGCCGGGCCTCAACCTCGTGCCCAGCGCCCCCACGCTCGCCGGCGCCGAGGTCGAGATGGTCCCGATGATGGCGCGCGAATATCTCCTCGCGAAGGCACTCGAACCGATCCTGGCCGATTACGACCACATCCTGATTGACTGCCCGCCCAGCCTCGGGCTGCTGACCATCAACGCACTGACCGCCGCCAGTGACGGCGTCATCGTGCCGATCCAGTGTGAGTATCTCGCCCTCGAAGGCCTGGGCCGACTCTGGCAGACCATCCAACTGGTGCGCGAGAACCTGAATCCCAACCTCACGATTTTCGGCATGGTGCTCACTATGTTCGACGTGCGCACCAATCTCGCCGCGCAGGTCGTCAAAGAAGTGCGTTCCTACTTCCCCGATCAGACCTTCGCCACGGTGGTGCCGCGCAGCGTGCGCCTGAGCGAAGCGCCCAGCTACGGCCAGACCGTGATGGTCTATTCGCCCAGCTCGCCCGGCGCGCAGGCCTACGCCGCGCTTGCCGAAGAACTGCTGGTGCGGGAAAATAGCAGCACAGACGTACAAACCGAAGACGACGAAGTGGCAAAAGACGACGGGAGCGAAGAATCATGAGTCCACAAAACCGCGGCCTGGGGCGCGGCCTCGGCGCGCTGATCCCTCCCGCCGAACAGCCGCCCGCTTCCACCGTGCTGGTGGTCGCCGTTTCGAGCATCGCCCCCAACCCACGCCAGCCCCGCACCAGAATGGCGATGGACGAACTGGCTGAATTGGCGGCGTCCATCCGCGAGCATGGCGTGATTCAACCGCTGATCGTCACACGCGCCCCGGCAGACGCGCACACGCCCTATCAACTGATCGCCGGTGAACGCCGCTGGCGCGCGGCGCAACTCGCCGGTCTGGCCGAAGTGCCCGTCCTGGTCAAAGAGGCCACGTCGCAACAGTTCCTCGAGCTGGCCCTCGTCGAAAACGTCCAGCGCGCCGACCTCAACGCGCTGGAAGAGGCCGAAGCCTATCACGCCCTGATCCAGGAGTTTGGGCTGAGCCAGGCAGACGTCGCGGAGCGCGTCGGCAAAAGCCGCGTCGCCGTCGCCAACGCGGTGCGTCTGCTGCGCCTGCCCGCGCCCGTCAAGGCCCTGCTCGCCGAGGGCAGCCTCTCCGAGGGGCACGCCCGCGCGCTCCTCGCGCTCAGCGACGATGAAACACTCGTCCGCGCCGCCGAGCAGGTTATCGCGCGCGACCTCACCGTCCGCCAGACCGAGGAACTCGCCCGCCGGTTGGCCGCTGTCGCGCAGACCGAGGCGGAAGATGTCAACGACGAACCCGCCGCGCCGCCCGACGCCCACACGCGCAGCCTGGAAGAAGCCTTCCGCGCCGCGCTGGGCACCAAAGTTGCCCTCACCCGCGGCCGCCGCGGCGGGCGCATTGTCATCTCCTTCTATTCCGACGAAGAACTCCAGGCCATCTACGACCACATTGTCGGCGGTTCGTAGCGGCGTCGTAAGACGCCCGTTTCACAAAACCCGTGGTCTGCGCATCGCTCTCCTTCGCAGTGACGGTTTTAGCCGTTGGGGGCATTACAACGGCTAAAGCCGTCACTACGAAGGAAAGGACATGATGAATCGAGAGTATTGATTCGCAAGGACTTCGCCATGCAACTCTACGCCGACATCCTCTTCACCGATGGTCGCATCTACACCGCCGACCCGGCCCAACCCTGGGTCGAAGCCGTCGCAGTCCGCGAGGGTCGCATCTTCGCCGCAGGCCGCGCCGCTGATCAAACCGGGCTACGCGGCCCGCGCACCGAGGTCGTCTCCATCGGCAACGGCCTGCTGCTCCCCGGCTTCACCGAGAGCCACATCCACCTGCCCGAAACCGCCCTGCGCGCCGCCGAGATCGAAGCCGGCGCGGCCAGTTCGCCTGAAGCCGTCGCGGCATTGGTCGCTGCGCGGATAGATAGCACCCCGCCCGGCGCATGGATTCGCGGCGGCGGCTGGGACGCCAGCCTGTGGCCCGCGGGCAGCCGCGCCCACCGCGCCATCCTCGATGCCGTGGCCGGCGACATCCCGGTCGCGCTCGACAGCAAAGACCTGCACTCCGTCTGGCTCAACAGCGCGGTGCTGCGCCGGTCCGGCATCACCGCGTCCACCACCGATATTGTGGGCGGCGTGATCGAGCGCGACGCGGACGGCCAGCCCAATGGCATCCTGCGCGAGAACGCCGTCGGCCTGCTGAACGGCGTCGCCCCCGAACCCGGCCTGCCTGAAATCACCGCCGCGATGGAACGCCTCTTCCCCGAGCTCTGGGCCACGGGCATCGTCGCCATCCACAACGCCAGCGACGGCGCTGACGCCTATTCGCTGCGCGCCTATCAGCAGTTACGTGACGCGGGTAGCCTCGGCGTGCGGGCGGTGCAGCACATCCCGGCGGCCAACCTGCCGCATGCGCTCGCGCTGGGGTTGTGCAGCGGCCTGGGCGACGCGTGGCTCCGCATCGGCGGCGTCAAGATGTTCGCGGACGGCGCGCTGGGCAGCCGCACGGCGAACATGCTGCGTCCATTCGAGGGCGAACCGGAGAACTGGGGCGTCGCCACCATGGACCCGGAAGAGATGCTGGAAAAGGCGCTTGCCGCAAGCGGGGGCGGTCTCAGCCTCACCATCCACGCCATCGGCGACCGCGCCAACCGCGACGTATTGAACATCTTGGAAGAAGTCCGCCGCCAGGAAACAACGAATGGGGGAGGACGTGTACTCCGCCACCGCATCGAGCACGTCCAGGTCATTGACCCCGCCGACCTGCCTCGGCTGGCAAAGTTAAACATCATCGCCTCCGTCCAGCCCATCCACGCCACCTCCGACATGCTCATGGTGGATCGCCACTGGGGGCCGGAGCGCGCGCCCAACGCCTACGCCTTCCGCAGCCTGCTCGATCAGGGGACGGTGCTGGTCTTCGGCTCGGACGCGCCCGTAGACGCCTACCCCCCGCTGACCGGCATCCATGCCGCCGTCACGCGTCGCCGCGCCGACGGCTCGCCGGGGCCTGCGGGCTGGCAGGGGCAGGAGCGCGTCACGGTGGCCGAGGCCGTGGACGCCTACACGCGCTGGCCTGCCTACGCCGCCGGGGAAGAGGACTACCGGGGAACCATCACGCCGGGCAAGGTCGCCGACCTGGTGCTGCTGGAACAGGACATCTTCGCGCTGGACCCCATGCAGATCATCAACGCGCCGGTCGCCATGACCGTGCTCGACGGCAAGGTCGTCTATCGTCGCTGAATTTCGGTTCGATTATTCGATTTGGCGGCCCGGTTCAACCGAACATGACATATCTCCTCTGCACGGTTGCCCTTGACACGCGTCACGTGACAGGATACAATATCTGCATGATCAGGACGTTCGCCGACCGCCATACACAAGAGTTATATGTAACCGGAAGGTCGAAGCGGTTTCCGCCGGACATCGTGCGGCGAGCGATACGTAAGCTGGAATACGTAGATCTGGCGTCTGGTCTGGACGATCTCAAGGCGCTGCCAAGCAACCGGCTTCATGAGCTTGAGGCAGAACGCAAAGGAGAGTTTGCGATCTCTGTCAACGACCAGTGGCGCATCTGCTTTCGATTCATCAACGGCGATGCCTATGATGTCGAATTGACGGACTATCACTGAGTTGAGGAGTAGAAATGAGCATCCAGAACACCCAAGAGAGGATGATTCGTCCGACGCATCCGGGCGAGATGTTACGAGAGGACTTTCTACCGGATTATGATCTGACGGCAACGAGCCTGGCCCTGGCCCTGGGGGTGTCGCGCCAAAGCATCAACGAGTTGCTGAGGGAGCGGCGAGCGGTCAGCCCACAGATGGCGCTCCGACTGGCCCGGCTGTTCGGCAACACGCCGGAGTTCTGGCTGAACGCGCAACGCGCGGTGGATCTGTGGGATGCAGCCCAGACATCGAAGACGGCGCTCGATCGCATCCAACCCCTTGTAACGGCGTAAAACAGCAAGGAATTTTCATGCTCCGTGACGAGATCCCTGCTGTGTAGAGATATCAGATGACCTCCGATAAGTTTGCCACGCGTTTCGAAGCGGGTGAACTGGGTGATGACACTGACTGGTTCGAATGGGAATTCGTGCTAGACGCCTATCGGGAAGTTGCGCAACAACTGAAACTGCTCGATCATACTTCTGGAAGTGATTGATGAAGTGACGAACTCACTGAAAGGCTGGGTCAATCAGGAAAATTAGGCAACTCGATTCACGACTTCTTGCAGCTAACCTCATAGCAAGCCAGCACGTTCCCCGAACCCAGCCACGACCGCGTGTGGATCAGCTTCAGCGAGACCGGCGGGCGACCGGTGAACAACGGCACGCCCTCGCCCGCGATTACGGGGAAATAGGTGAGATGCAACTCGTCCACCAGATCGTGAGCCAGCAGACCATTCCAGAGGATGCGGCCCATCAGGATCAGGATATCTCTGCCGGGCTGCTCCTTGAGCGTGGCGATCTCCCTGTGCGCGTCCGCCACCTTGACGATCCGCGTATTATCCCAGGGCGCTAACTCCTCGCGCGTGATCGTATCTGACACAACGACCTTATCCACGCGCTGGATCAGCTCCGCAAACTCACGCCGGATCGGGGTGGCATTCGGGTCATTCGGCACGCCCGTCCAGTAACTCTTGTTGCCCAGGAAAGAGGTGCGCCCACTCAGGATCAGCGTGTCAGCCGCTCGCAGCCGTTCCGTATTGTAGTAATCGAAACTCTGATCGCCCGCATAGTCCTCATGGTAATAGTCGAAGAACGCGTCGAACGTCTTGTCCTTTGACTCGTAGTAGCCATCCAACGTGACGAAGTTGCTCACAATGACTTTACGCATGTGACGGCTCCTCTACTTCGCGATCTCCCAGATATAGCCGTCCGGGTCCATGAAGCTGGCCGTTCGCACGCCCCAGGGCCGATCCATCGGGCCGTTCAGCAGCGTTACCCCGCGCGCGGCGAGTTCGGCGCACATGGCGTCTACGTCCTCCACGCCGAGGGTAAACACGAAGCGCGCCCCGGCCTCACGGCTCGCCACCCTTGCCGGCGCGACGAGTTCGTCCGCCGCCTCGATCTTCAGCAGGTTGATGAGCGTATCCCCGAACTTAAAAACGGCCGAGTCCGCGTCCTCAAACACGACCGGCAAACCAAAGACCTCTCGATAGTACTCCCTCGTGGCCTTCAAGTCCTCGACGAACAGCGTGACAGCTTGAATGCCTTTTGCCCAGGAGTTCACATCTACACCCTTTCCAGTAGTTTGATTCATGAACCATCTCCTTTTTACCGCAACACCCGCTCATCCCCCACCCGCCGCGTGATCTTCTCGTTATCCAGATACTCCATCAGCGCCAGCGCGTACTTGCGGCTGGTGTTGAACTCATCGCGCACCTGCGCCACTGTCATGCTGCCGTTATGACCGATGTACGCCTTCACGCGGGCGACCATCTCGTCGAACGTCTCGCGCAGCAGCAGTACATCTTCGCTCAGCCGCACCAGCGTCTCCTGATGCAACAGCGCGCTGATCGCATCCGGCCCGATCGCCGCGGCGCTGTCCGCCGCCGAAGGTGGGGTGTAGGGTTGCGCGCGATACGCGGCCAGCAGCGCGTCTACGCGCGCCTGTCGCTCCGGCGTAAACATCACCTGATAGCCGGGCCGCCGCATGATGTCGCCCGCCTCCTCCACGATGCCATCCGCAACACCCAACGCCGCCAGCTCGTTGAACACGCGCGGCGTCCACTTCTCGCGGCCCTGTAATCGGCTCTTCAGTTCTTCTCGCGCCATCCCCGGCCGCAGCGGATACGCCGCGTGATAGTCGTCCAATATCGCCGCCATCCGCTCCGAGAGCCGCCGCCAGCCGCCCAGCGAGATCACCGGCGTCGCGCTGTTGCGCAGCGGCGCTTGCGTAGCCCCCAGCGCGACGGCTTGTCCGTCCGCCAGCATCGCGGCCAGTGTCTCCTCGGCCAGCCCCACCTCCAGCCCGCTCCGCTCGATCACCGTCTTGATCGGCGCGGGCTCGTTCGCCGCCATCGCGTGCCGCAACAGGTCATCGGGCGCGCCGCGCGAGAGCGCATCCAGTTGCGCGATCACCTCCGGCTGGAACCGCCGCCACCGGCGCGCCGGGTGCGCGTTGACCACCTGTCCACCCCCCACCGTCACGCTGGGCGACGGCTGCCGGATGATGAAGCGGTCTCCCGCGGCCAGGGCGACCGGCGCTTCGAGGCGCAGTTGCGCCCAGCTCATCTCGCCGGGGCGAATCTCCTCCACATCCAGCAACCGCACGTGCGCCAGCACCTCCGCTGCGCCGCAGAAGAAGTCCACCGTCTGATTGTGCCGCAACGCGCCCGTGTCGCGCCCCGCCGGCGTCATATCGCCACCCATCAACCGCACCCGCGCATCCACCAGCGTCGTCGGGCGCAGCGTGCCAGGCCGCGCGGCCACCATCCCCCGCGCCAGTTGGTCGGGATGCACCCCCGTCAGATTGATCGCCAGCCGGCTCCCCGGCAGCCCCATCTCGACCGCTTTCTTGTGTGATTGCAGCCCGCGAATCCGCGCCTTGAGGCCCGAGGGAACCAGTTCCACCTCATCGCCCAGCCGGAAGACGCCGTCGGTCAGCGTCCCCGTCACCACCGTGCCGAAGCCGGGCACACTGAAGGCGCGGTCAATCGGCAGCCGGGGCCGCCCGATGTCCATGCGCGGCGGGGTGGTCGCCAGAATATCCGATAGCGTCTGCTTGAGCTCGTCCAGCCCCGTCCCCTCCCGCGCCGACACCCGTACCAGCGGCGCATCCCCCAGGCGCGTATCGTGCAGGGCTTCATGCACGTCAGCCTCCACCAGGTCCAGCCAGCCCTCCTCGGTGATCGCGTCCACCTTCGTCAGGGCGATCACGCCCGCCGGAACCTCCAGCAGATCCAGGATAGCGAGATGCTCGCGCGTTTGTGGCATCACTCCCTCATCGGCGGCGACCACGAAGATGGCCGCGTCGATCCCGCCGATCCCCGCCAGCATGTTCTTGATGAAATCAATGTGGCCCGGCACGTCTACGACGCCGGCCATCTCGCCGGGCGTGCCGTCCCCGGCGTCAGAGGGGGCAGGCAGCCCCAACCAGGCAAACCCCAGATCAATCGTCATCTCGCGCTCTTTTTCCTCGCGCAGACGATCGGGGTCAATGCCGGTCAGGGCATGCACCAGCGTGGATTTGCCGTGGTCAACGTGGCCGGCAGTGCCGATAACGCGCATCTATTTTGTTCCTATAAAAGACGCCCTGGATGCAGGGCGTCGGTCCAATTTTTATCTATTGTCACAATACCCTCGCGGAGTGTGCATCCTCAGATGCGCTCCAGCATGGACAGAATTTACAGGATTAGAACGGTTTTACATCCTGTGAATCTTGTAAATCCTG
Source organism: Anaerolineae bacterium (assembly GCA_038214535.1). Lineage (GTDB taxonomy): Bacteria > Chloroflexota > Anaerolineae > CG2-30-64-16 > CG2-30-64-16 > JBBQRS01. The sequence continues at coordinate 57,728 of JBBQRS010000005.1, read as the reverse complement.
TCAGGCAAAGGCGCATCTGAGGATGCGCACTCCCTGAGTGGACAAAATTCATCCCAATTATTCCGGTCGGGGCCGGCTCTCGATCGCGCCGCTCAGGGTGTCCAGCAGACGCTGCGCCTCACCCATCTGCCGCTCGCCCAGCAACTCCTGCAACCGCCATACCGCCTCGATCTCGCGCTTGATATGGGCGGCGTCGCGCACCAATGGCGGGAATTGCTCGGCCAACTTCTGGTTGATCTTCTGTTGCTCTTGCAGATTATAGTCCCAGCGCAACAATTCCTTCTTCCAGCGTTGCTCGTTTTCGCCCTGCCACTCGGCCAATTCCTTGCGCTGCCGCTCCTCGGCCAGGCGTTGCAGCTCCGCCACCTGCTTCTGCTCTCGCGTGATCTGCACCTGGAACTCTTCCAGCGTCTTGATCGCCCGACCCGCCGCCTCATACTGCGCCGCGAAATCGCGCAGCCGGATGCTATGCTTCTCGATCTGCGCGCGCTGCTGGACGAACTCCTCAGACCACTGCACCATCTGGCGCGTGCGCTCCACCTCACCGATCTTCTGCGCCTCGATGAACGTATGCTGCTCTTCGCGCAAGATATCGGGCACGGGCAGGATGCGCTGCAACTCGCGATCCAGCCGCTGCAAATACTCATCGAACACCGGCAGCTTGCTCGCCAACGCATCAGTGCGCTTCAGCAGCTCGACAGTTTCGCTCTGGATCTGCGCGATGCGCCTATTGTCCTGCGCGCGCTGCTCCACCATGTAGGGCAGCGACCGGGTGCGGTCGTCCAGGTCCTTGCTGATTCCGTTGATCGACTGCCGCAACGCCAGGGTCATCTCGCTCAAGCGTTGATCTTCGGCCTGCCGCGTGTTCAACTCTTCCTCGAAATGGCTGAACCGCGTCAACTCCTTGCGCACTTCGGCGATCCCGCGCGACGCGTTCTCCCGATCCGACATCCGAGAGCGCTCCAGCTCGCGTTCCGTCTGCATCCGCGCTTCCGTCTGCTTATCCAGCATGACGACCATTTCGGTCTTCAGTTGTTGCAGCGCCTGCTCGAGTTGTGTGAAGCGCGTGAGTTGGGCGGCGGTGCTCGCCAGCCGGCCCTCCAACTCCTGGATGCGCCGCGCCTGCTGCTGGTTTTCCACCCCCAGGCTCTGCAAACGCTGATCCAGCTTCGCCAGCTCTTCACGGTCGTGCCGGTGTTCTTCGTCCAGCCAGGACACCATCTGGCTCAGTTGTGTCAGGTCCATTCAGTTCTTTCCTGTAGAGATGCGGGGGCGTCCCCCGGTTAGCCGTTCAGTTCTACAACGTCACTGTTCTTCACAAAAATCGTGCGTTCGCCGATGTTTGTCGTCCGGTCGGCGAAACGCTCCAGATTGTGCGACACCCAGAGCAAATATGTCGCCCGCGTGATCGTGCGCTGATCGTTCATCATAATCATCAGCAGCTCACGGAAGACCTGATCGTTCAACCGATCAACTTCCGCGTCTTTCGCAGCAAACTCGCGCGCCGCTTCCACATCGAGATCAATGAACGCCTGAAGCTGGCCGATGAGCATCTCACGCCCGATCTCTGCCATGCGCGGCACATCAATCAACGGCTTGAGCAACGGTTGATCGGCGAGGCGCAGGGCCAAAATCGCAACGCCCTTGGCGTGATCCCCCATCCGCTCGAGGTCCAGCGCAATGTGCGATACGGAGACAATCAGCCGCAGATCACGCGCAACCGGCTGTTGCTGGGCAATCAGCGCGATGCACTCTTCCTCAAGCTCGCGCTGCAGCCGGTTGATCAGCGCGTCAGTCGCAATCACCTCGCGCGCCAACTCCTCGTCCCGTTCCGCCAGGGCGCGCACAGCCCTCGACTGCGCGTCCGCGACCAGCATCCCAAGCTGGAGAAGATTCTCCTTCAAAGCGCGTAACTCGGCTTCGTAATTGGCCCTGGGCATTTCCTGCTCCCGAGAATTCCTCATCATTCCAATAGACAGGGCTATTATAGCACCCTTCGATGCTACGCCAAACGCCGCCCGAACGTCGCCCCCGGCGCTTTGGTCAGGCGTCGCAACCATGCTAAGATACGGTCAAATAGACCCACTCAGGAGACCCGGATGGATCCGACGCTCGCCATCATTGATATTGACATTTCCAGCGGCCACGACGAATTCGCGCGTGAACAGCTTCTCGACAACCTGCGCCGCTGCACCAAACACTACATCTCACCGCTGTGGGTCAACGTCTTGCGCGAGCGGGCCGACCTGCGCGTCGTCTGCCTCGTGCATGACCTGACACAATTCGACGACTTCCTGGTAGACGTCATTCGTTCAGTCCCCGGCGTGCGCGGCACCTCCGCGCAACTCGCCTTCGCGGGCGTCATCCACGGCGACCCCCTCATGGACGTCTCCCTGTTCGACGCCGGCTGGGATCGTCGCGCCGCCGCCAGCGTGCTCGTCAAATCGCACCCCGGCCAGGATCAGGAAGTCTACGCCGCCCTGCTCGCCCTGCCGCCCCATCAAGCCGTCCAGGTCGTCTGGGTCGTCAAGATCTTCCACTCCGGCGAGGCCGACCTGCATCTCATGCTGCTGGGAGAACGCACCTCGGCCCTGACGGGTTACGCTATGAGCTGGATTCGCACCGTCCCAGGCGTCGTAGATACGCAATTGAGCAGCGTCCTCGACTGGCACATCATCGGCGACACCGAGGACTTCATTACGCTCACCCGGCGCTTTTCCGACACCGCACCGGCCGCCCTCGAAGACGCGTAGGTCGCCCGGCGTCCGATTCAACGCAGCGCACCATGAGCCCATCGCGCGTCCGCCTGCAGCAACAAACCAAAGACGGCCGGTCCTTCACTATCCGCGAAGCCGAACCCTCGGACGCCGCGCAACTGATCGTGCATGCCCGCTCCATCCTGCTCGAGCCATACTGGAACATCACCGAACCGTATGAATTCAGCATGACGGTCGCGCAAGAAGAAGCCTGGATTCACGACGCACACACCAAACCGCACGGCATCATCCTCGTCGCCGACATCGGCAGCTCCTTCCGCCCGCACATCGCCGGCATGGTCAGCTTCAGCGGCCACGCGCGCTTTCGGATGCGCCATCGCGGCGGGCTGGGGATCGGGGTGCAAACGCCCTACCGCGGCCAGGGCATCGGCGAGGCCTTGTTACGCGCCCTCCTGGACTGGGCCGCCGCAGAGCCGGAACTGGAGCGCGTCGAACTCGCCGTCTTTGCCCACAATGAACGCGCCCTCAACCTCTATCTTAAACTGGGCTTCACAGAAGAAAGCCGCCGCCTGCGCGCCTACAAGCTCGCCGACGGCAGCTACTACGACGAAATCCAAATGGTCAAATGGGTAAAATAACCTTTCTTGCTCGTAGCGCGCAGTCCTCTGCGCTCCCTTGCGCGTCCTCGCGCACCAACCCCTCTAACACCAACCGCGCCGTCGCCAGATTCGTCGCCAGCGGCGCCTCATGCACATTGCACAATCGTTGCAACCCCTGCACATCCGGCTCATGCGGATGCGCGTACAGCGGATCCACCAGGAAGATCACCGCATCAATCTTCCCCTCCGCCACCCGCGCCCCGATCTCCGCATCGCCCCCCATCGGCCCCGATAGCATTCGTTCCACCGGCAGCCCGGTCGCATCGGCCAGCCGCTTGCCCGTCGTCCCCGTCGCGATCAGGTGAAACTGCCCCAAAGCCTCCAGATGCGCCTGGGCAAACCGCACCAGGTCATCCTTCTTCCCATCGTGCGCAATCAGCGCCAGAACACGTGACATAACGTTGCTCCCATGAAACCAGATGAACGCACGCAGCACCGATGATTACAGCATGGCGCGCACCGCTTGTCAATTGCCGCCGCCGCGCGGTAGAATGAACCCCGGAGGATGCCATGCTTGCTATCACATGCGATAAATGCCGTCGGCGGTCAACGCTGAGCACAGAAGAAATCCGCGCCGCGCTCGCCGAGAGCCAGGGTAAGAAACACGCACAGGTCATGTGCCCGTATTGCGGAAAGCACATCAAGATCGCGCCGGAACGGCTGGAGCACGCGGTGCGTCTCGCGCCGCCGCCCGCTGCACCGGAGGCTCAGGCTGTCGTTCCCGAGGCCGAGACGAAGGACACGGAGTAACCTGCGTTGGCGCGCCCATCCAGTCCACGACGTCCTTGCCGACAATGAGCCGGGCCGGCGACTGTGCCCAGCTGGCTCTGGTCCACGACTGGTTGAACCAGATGGGCGGCGCGGAGAAGGTGCTGGAGACACTGGTGCGCATGTTCCCGGGCGCGCCTGTCTTTACCAGCATGTACGCCCCCGATCGGATGCCCGCCGTCTATCGCTCATGGGATATCCGGACGTCGTTCATGCAAGGCTTGCCCGCCGTCACGTCACGCCATCAGGCCTATCTGCCGCTCTATCCGGTTGCCTTCAGCCGCATGGATCTGCGCGGGCACGACCTGATCCTGAGCAATAAGAGTGCGTTCTGCCACGGCGTGCCCAAGCCACCGAACGCGACCCACATCTGCTATTGCCTTACTCCCACGCGCTTCCTCTGGCAATACGAAGCCTATCGCGCGCGTGAGACGCTGCCCAGCGCCATTGACCGCGGCCTACGCCCCATGATCGCTCGCCTCCGCCAGTGGGACTACGCCGCCGCCCAGCGCGTGGATCACTTCATCGCCATCTCCACCGAGATTCAGGCGCGCATCCAACAGTATTATGACCGACCCAGCACAATCATCTATCCGCCCGTAGACGTGGCGCGCTTCCACCCCACCGGCGATCCGGTTGAGGACTACTATCTGGCGGGCGGACGGCTTATCCCCTACAAGCGCACTGACCTCGCCGTCAAGGCGTGCAGCGAGCTGGGTCTGCGCCTCCTGGTCTATGGCGACGGGCGCGACCGCGCCGCGCTCGAGCGCATGGCCGGCCCCACCGTTGAGTTTCTGGGCCGCGTCTCAGAGGAAAAGTTGGCCGAGTTGTATAGTCGGGCCAGGGCCTTCATCTTCCCCGGCCGCGAGGATTTCGGCATCGCGCCGCTCGAATCGCAGGCCGCAGGCCGCCCCGTCATCGCCTTCGCGGGCGGCGGCTCGCTCGATACGGTGCTTCCCGGCTGCACCGGCGAGCTATTTGTCGAGCAGACGCCGGAAGCGCTGGCCGCCGCCCTCGAGTATTTCGATCCGGGCGCATATGACCCCGCCGCCTGTCGCGCCAACGCCGAGCGTTTCGGCGTCGCGCGCTTCGAGCGAGAATTGAGAGCGTTCATCCATGGAACTACGTGAGTACTGGCGCATCATCCGGCGCTACTGGTGGGTTCCCATCGGCTTAGTCCTGTTGACAGGAATCTTGACCGTGGTCATGCAAAAACCGTGGGAGCCGCGCCCCACCACCTATAACGCCGCTATGCGTTTCAACGTCGGCATCAAGCCCGAACGCATCCCCGGCGTTTACACCTATGACCGCTACTACACGATGCTCACCTCAGAGTATCTGGTGGACGACCTGGGTGAGATCGTCCGCAGCCAGGTCTTCACGGAGAAGGTCAGCCGGCGCACCGCCGCCCAGGGCATCACCGTGTCGCCGGGGGCCATCGGCTCCAGCACCCAGCCCGGCAAGCTCCATCGCATCCTGACGGTCAACGTGGCCTGGCCCGACGCCGCCCAACTGCAAATTATCGCGGACGCCGTCGCCGCCACTCTCACCGAGAGCAGCGCCGACTTCTTCGCGCAGTTCAGCGCCGAAGAGGCCGACATCCGGCTCATTGACCCGCCCGTCATCAACGCGGTGGCCCCCTCCGCGCGCGATCAACTCGACCTGCCGCTGCGCCTGGCGCTCGCCTTCGTCGCGGGGGTCGCCCTGGCTTTCCTGCTCAACTATCTCAACGATTCCGTCCTGACCCGCGCCGACCTCGAGCAACTCGACCTGCCCGTCCTCGGCGAAATCCCAAAATAACCGCTCTCCTTCGTAGTGACGGCTTTAGCCGTTATAGCGCGCCCCAACGGCTAAAGCCGTCAATACGAAGGGAAGACATGATGATCTGGTTGTTTTCGGATAGATTCAAATTCTAACTTGACTGGCCCCTGGTGGGTGCCGCGGTCGCCGTCACCGACCGCAACCCCACGAACACCAGCACAAAATACAGCACATACGCGACGGATTCGGTCAGTGCGGGGTTCGCGTTATAGCCAAACAGTGTCTTGAGCAGCAACCCCGTCCCCTGCCCATCGCTCAACAGCGTGTTGATGTCATACACCGGGTCCATCAGCGCGGGCAGCAGTCCTGCCTCAATCAACTCATGGAACCCGTATGACACCATCCCTGCGGCCACCACAATCAGGAACAGGCTGATCACCTGGAAGAATCGCTTCACATTCAGCCGGAGCGCGCCCGCATACACCAGCGCGCCAATGGCAACCGCCACCCCCAGCCCCAGCGCCGCGCCGATCAGCGTCCGTCCGGGCGATGTGGTGAACGACGCGGCTGTGAGAAACAGCGCCAGCTCGATCCCCTCCCGCACCACAGCCAGAAACGCCAGCGAAAACAGGCTGACCATCGCGGCCCTGCCGGTCAGCCCGGCCACGTCGGTGGGCGCAACGGCCTGCTGCACATCCGTAGCCAGCTTCTTGTTCAAGCGCCGCCCCTGACCTTGCATCCAGAAGATCATCCACGTCAGGATGCCCGCCGCCAGCAGCAACGTCACACCCTCGAAAATCTGCTGTGCCGGACCCTCGAACTGTGCGCCGATTACTTTCAGCGCCAGCGCAATCAAAAAGCTGACCAGCGCCGCCGCCCCGACCCCCAGCCAGACTGGCGCAAACTGGTCGCGCCGGCCGAGCCGATTTAACGTGCCCAGCACCAGCCCTACGATCAGCGCGGCTTCCAACCCTTCGCGCAAGCTCAACAAAAACGCAGGCAACATGCGTAACTCTCCTGAAGAAGATTGATGAAGCGGCAAAAGGCAGGATATCCACCGCGCCGCCCCTTTATGTGCGTTAAGATACACTATTTTATCCGGCCTGGCAAACCCATCGTCATAAAAAACATCCTGTAAATCCTGTTTATCCTGTCTATTCTGTGCTAAAATAAACATATCAGGCCGGGGACATGGCGAATCGAAGCCCCGGCCTGTTCCAATCTATGACGCCTAACGAACCCCAACCCGCAAATCCGATCGCTTCTGCGATGACGTCTGTTCGCCCGCCCGAACCGACGGCCCTGGACATGACGCGCTACATCCAGGTCACCTGGTTCTTCGGCAATGCCTTCGCCTCCTTCATCTGGTGGGAACTGATCCTCCGAAGGATACCCGGCATCGGCGCTTACGTTAAGCGCACGCGCAGCGTCCGCTGGCAGCGCGTCGCCCGGCGCTATCGTCGCCTGGCCATCGAGTTGGGCGGGGTGCTCATCAAGCTGGGGCAGTTCCTCAGCATCCGGGTAGACGTGCTGCCGGAAACCATCACCCGCGAGCTGGCCGGCCTGCAAGACGAAGTGCCCGCGGAACTGCCCGAAAAGATGGAAGCGGTGATCTTCGAGGAGTTTGGCCGGCCTTCCCGTGAGGTCTTCGAGCAGTTCCAAACCCGGCCCGAAGCCGCCGCCTCACTGGCGCAAGTACACCTCGCGCGGCTGCCCGGCGGCGAAGATGTCGTGGTCAAGATTCAGCGACCCGGCATCGCGCGCATCGTCGAGACTGACCTCGCTGCGATCCGCGTCGCGAAGAACTGGCTCAAGCTCTACGGCCCGATCCGCCGCAAGGCCGACCTCGACCAGATCTACGACGAATTCGCGCGCACCACGCGCGCCGAGGTGGATTTCGTCGCAGAGGGCAACAACGCCGAGCACTTCGCGCGCGACTTCGCCGACAATGACGGCGTGCATATCCCCGCCGTCTATTGGGAATACTCCACCCGTCGCATCCTCGCGCTGGAGAACGTCGCCTACATCAAGATCGGCGACCTGGCCGCTATCGAAGCCGCGGGGATTGACCGGGGCCAGGTGGCGAAGCGTCTCTATCAGGCCTATCTGGAACAGATCTTCGTCCACAACTTCGTCCACGCCGACCCGCACCCCGGCAACCTCTTCGTCCAGCCGTTGCCGCGCCCGCGTAGCGCCCGGTCCGGCGACCCCACGCCCTTCAAGCTGATTTTCGTGGACTTTGGCATGGTGGCGGTCATTCCCGAACAGCTCCGTTCGAGCCTGCGCGAGTTTCTGCTGGCGATCGGCACCTTCGACTCGCGCCGCGTGGTCCAGGCTTACATTGACGCCGGCGTTCTCAGCCCCGCCGCCGACCGCAAGCGCATCGAAGAACTCCACGACGTGATGTTCAAGGCCCTCAAAGGCGTCCGCATGGGCGACCTGAGTACGGTGGCCTTCGAACAGGCTGAAGTGCTCATGCGCGAATACCGCGACCTGCTGTTCAACATGCCTGTCCAGTTCCCCAGCGACATGCTCTTCGCGGCGCGCGCCGTGGGCATCCTCTCCGGCATCTGCACCCAGCTCGATTCCAACTTCGACCCGTGGGGCGCGACCATCCCCTTCGCGGCGCAGATTTCGAGTGGCGCCGGGGGCCTGGGCCTGCAAGGGTGGATTTCCGAAGGGGAGGATCTGGCGCGGCTGCTATTACGCCTGCCGGGTCGCCTGGAGAGTGTCATCACCGATGCGCAGCGCGGCGACCTCACCGTCAAAGCCGCCCTGGCCCCCGATAGCGCCCGCGCCCTGCGCCGCATCGATCAATCCATCAACCGCGTCATGTGGACGGTCGCCGCTGCGGGTCTCTTCATCGGCGGCATCATCCTGCGTGTGGCCGAAGGCCCAGATCTCCTCAACGGCGGTCTCCTGGTCGCCGCCGCCGCTGTCTTCCTCTGGGGCCTCACCCGCCGCTAAACGCCCCTTCGTAGTCGTGGCTTCAGCCACGTCCTTCGCAGCAACGGCTAAAAACGGATAAGCGGATGTGAGTGGCTACCGTCTCGACATTGAATCCCAAACCTCTCATAACCCCGCCGCACATCGGAACCCAATATCAGCGATGACGGTATCCGGAGTGAAGGCCCGGCGTTCCGCCACGCGCAAACGGCCGGCATTGTTGTACCAACCACCCCCGCGCAGCACTCTAGAGACCCCTGTGGCCGGTCCCGGTGGGTTGCTCCCCGGTGACACCGAGTAGTAGTCCTCCTGATACCAGTCGTTCACCCACTCCCATACATTGCCGGCCATGTTCAACGCCCCGTACGGCGACTGTCCCTCATAATAACTTCCCACCGCAAACGTATCGCTCACACAGATATTGTTGAAGTTCGCCAGCAAACAGATCGGCATCGCATCGCCCCACGGGTAGGTGCGCGTATCGCTTGCTCCGCGCGCCGCCTTCTCCCATTCGGCCTCACTTGGCAGCCGCTTGCCGGCCCAGGCGCAGTAGGTCGAGGCCTGATACCAATCCACGTTGATCACCGGGTAGTCGGCGTAGACCGGGTTGCCGTAGTATGATGAACGGGTAAACGAAGTGCTATATTCCGGCGGCGTGCAATCTCCCGCGGCCACACATTGCATGTACTGCACATTCGTTACTTCGGTCAGGTCTATGCGATACGCGTCGAGATACACCATGTGCACGGGCACCTCGAAATCGTAGCATGGTTCGTCGCCACCATGCGCCGGGTCGCAACCCATCTGGAACGTCCCCGCGGGCGCCGTCACCATATCCTCGTCTCGTTCAACATAAGGAAGGAAGATCCGGCTCGAACTACCCGGCGCCGCGGTCGCTTCCGGCCCACCCTGCGCCAGCACGCCTGATGACAGGCTAACACTGATGAGGAGCAAACCGAAGACGAGAGCGATAAAGCGGCGGACGGTAACACGGTGTAGGACATTCATCGCGCAACTCCTTCGTGGGTGAAGTCACTCAAATCGCCATGCTCAACAATCTACGCCCATCCCCGCTGCAACACCATGACCCAGCGCATGCCGTCTCGTCAGCTCCTGTACATCGCTTCCTTTCTCCTCTGCGCCTCCGCCCCTCCGCTCAGAACCCCGCTCAGTTTGCGAGGTCCGCCTCCCCTCATGTCCTGATCTTCACCACCTGCCCCGTCTGCATCGTCCGATATCCCCCCAGATCATGAATCGCGTACTGTGTCCCCGGCAGCGCCAGCCACTTGATCAGCCCCTGCACCTGCGGCATTTCCCAGATATCCGACGTCAACACCAGATCATACGGTTCCCACGTGAGTGAACGGAACCCCAGGTCGTAGTTATTGGCCACCGTCGCAATCGCGATCCCGGCATCCGCGCGCCCTTCTGCGATCGCCTGCGCCACCTCGCCGTGCGTCGCCACTTCATCCTCATAACCGGGGATGTCGTCGGTCGAAATGCCCAACTCGCTCAATTGCGTGTCCAGCCAGACGCGCGTCCCGCTGCCCCGCTGCCGGTTCACGAACCGCACGTCCGGGCGCGCCAGGTCTGCCAATGTCTTGATGCCCTTCGGGTTGCCCTGGGCCGTCACCAGCCCCAGGTTCCGCTCGCCCACCCGGATCAGCGCGACTTTCCGCCCCGGTAGCAATTTTTGGATATAGGGGATGTTATAGCTCTTCGTCTCAGGGTCCCACAGGTGACACCCCGCAATGTGCGCTTTGCCTTCGGCCAGCGCCATCAGCCCGCCCAGGCTGCCGACAAAATCCACGGTCATCGCCGTGCGCAGATCAATCTCCGCGAAGCGCGACGCGATGTAGGATACTGCCGGGTCATGGCTGCCCACGAAGCGCAAAACCGTCTCCGGCGCCAGATTGGGCGTGCCCAGGATCGAGCGCCAGCGATCCAGCGCGGTGTGCAGCGCAAACTCGACTTCCTCCGTCGTATACCCCGAGGTCAGCGCGTCCAGCAGGAACGTCTCCGTATTGTGCACCAGCATCGCCCGGCGCATCGGCGTGTCGCCGCCCGCGGCGTCTCCCAGCGACATCTTTATGCGCGTCCCGCGCCCCGGCCGGCTCTCGATTAACCCCTGCTCGGCCAACTCGCGATACGCCGTCTGCACCGTCCCCGGTGCGCACGCCCAATTCTCCGCCATCTCGCGTACCGTCGGCAGCGTGTCGCCCGCGACCAGCAGCCCCGCCAACAACTGCCGCCGCACCGACTCCGCGATCTCTTTGTGCAAACTTCGACGTTCCATCATCCCCCCCATGTCCCGCGGACTGCGCATCCTCAGATGCGCCGCGTCCACCCCTGTAACTACATTAACCATAAAGGCCGGCAATCGACGCGACTGCCGGCCTCTCAGCGAAACAAACGGTCGCTTAGTCTACCGAATCTACCAGTTCCAGGCTCGCCACCCAGTGCGCATACCGGCTCGAATACTTATCCGCCGGCATGATCAACTGGATCAGCCCATCGCGGCCGTTCATCGGCTGGCCGTTCCGCTCATACGCCAGGATGCCCGGCTCCGTGCCCTCAGGCACAGCATACGCATCCGCAGGCGGCGCGGCGGTCGGGTCCTTCAACCACAGCGCGATCTCCGCCAGATCCGCGTCGCTCATCTGCTCTACGGTGTACGGCTTGATCCCGGCGTGGCCCGCGCGCATCAGCACGCCCAGCGCCTCCGCCGTCCAGCCCTTACCCGCCAGCGCCGGGGCCGGTTTCTTGCCCTCCACGCCCTGGCCCGCGTAGCCGTGACACTCGGTGCAGCCGTAGGAATCCGCCAACGCCTGGCCGCCCTTCGACTCCCCGAACAGTTCATCCCACCGGATCACCGAATGCCAGCCGTCGGTCGCCGTCACCAGGATGAACTTCCCGGCGTTCGCCTCGTCGGCAATCGTCGGGTCCGTTGCCAGCAGCAGCTTCTTCACCGACGCGCCGGTCCAGTCGTTCACGCCCAGCGGCCCCTTCTTATGGCCCGTCGCCTCATAACCCTTAATCGTAACCGCCGGCATCGCCTTCAGGTCATCCAGCGTGTAGGTCTTTTCGGCGTCGCCGATCTTAACCGTCACCTCGCGCGATGCTTTCCACTCGTCGGAGCTCGGGTAGAACAACGGCTGGCCGAACTTATCCACGCCGAAGCCGCCGATCGTTTTCTGCGTCTCCAGGGAAAGCAGCCAGTCCACGAACTGCGTCGCCAGCGCGGCGTTCACGTTCGGGAACTTCTCCGGGTTGACCGGCAGCACCCCATAGGGGTTCAGCAGCGTCTTGTCCTTGTTCTGATCCAGCGAACCCCCGCCCACCAGGATGGTCAGGTTGGGCAGCTTCTCGCTCATCGCCAGATAGGTGCCGCGGTCGGTCAGCGTGTAGCCGTCCTGCTCGTTAGCGAAGAGCAGCGTGTCGCCCATCCCCTGCCCGATGCTGTTGTACCACTGCATCTCGGCGGTCGGCGTCACCTGGATGCTCGACCAGATGCCCAGCTCCTTGGTGTTCGTGCCCGATTTGTCGCCCCGGCTCACGAACAGCGACTCCGAATCCATGATCGCCTTGAACGCGTCCGCGGCCATCTCCATACCCGTGATCTTTGCCGGGTCGGCTTTCGGGCCAACGATCACGAAATCGTTGTACATTACGTCGAAGCGCTCTACGGCGTTGCCGTCGGCCACGAACTGGTCTTCGCCCTTGCGGCTATGCACCAGCACCACGTCCGCGTCGCCCTTGCTCCCGATCTCCAGCGCCTGCCCGGTGCCCACCGCGATGACGTCCACCTTCGAGTTGGTCATCGCCTCGAACTCCGGCAAGATGAAGTCCAGCAGGCCCGAATCCGCCGTGCTGGTCGTCGTCGCCAGGATCAACGTCCCGGCGGCTTCAGCCGGCGCCGCTGTCGGTTCAACGGTCGGTTCCGCGGTTGGTTCTACCGGCGCGGCCGTTGGCTCCGCGGGAACCGCAGTCGGCTCCACCGCCACAGCCGTCGGCTCGACGACAGGGGCGGGTTGCGCGGGCACAGGCGGCACAACACACCCCGCCAGCAACCCCGCTACCAGCATCACCACAAACAACGACCTCAACACTTTTCCAGACATTTTGTTCCTCCCTTTAGGTTCGTAGTGGCGTACTGGCGTGCGCCGTTTCGTTCGTAGTGCGCTCTTCAGAGCGCCGTCTCAATAAATCATCTCCCCGCGCACAAACGCCCCCGTGCGCGGGTCGGTCGGAGTCTCGAAAAACTGCTCCACCTCCGCCACCTCCACCAGTCGCCCGTCCATCATCAATCCCACGCGGTCCGCCAGCCGGTGCGCCTGAAACACGTTATGCGTCACCAACACAATCGTCGTCCCCTGCTGCTCGTTCAGCGTCCGCACCGTCTTCTCGATCACGCCCACGTTATACGGGTCCAGATTCGCCGTCGGCTCGTCCAACAACAGCACATCTGGCTGTAACACCATCGCCCGCGCCAGCGCCACCCGCTGCGCTTCCCCGCCCGACAATGTGCGCGCCGGCTGCCGCGCCAGCCCCGGCAGCCCCACCTGCTCCAGCGCCGCCAGCGCCTGATCGCGCGCGTCGCGCTCCCCGCGCAGCCGCAGCCCGAAACGCACGTTGTCCGTCACGCTGCTGTTCAGCAGTACGGGCCGCTGCGATACCATCGTGATCTTGCGGCGCACCTCCAGCGGGGCCTTGTGCTGCGCGTCATACGCCTGCCCTTGAAACCGGATCGCCCCCGTAGTCTGCGACTCCAGAAAATTGAGCAGCCGCAGCAACGTGCTCTTCCCCGACCCGCTCGGCCCCACCAGCGCCAGCCGCTCGCCGCTGAAGATCGTCAACTGCGTCAGATCGAGCACGCGCCGTTCGCCGTAACTCTTGGTGACGCCGTCCAGCACGAAACACGGCTCTTGCGTAGCGGAATATGTCACGCCTCGAGCGTCCTTCCCTGCAAGCGCAACATTACCACGTTGATGAAGAACGTAATGCCCAGCAAGATCAACCCCAGCGCAATCGCCAGGTCAAAGCTCCCCTGGCGCGTTTCCAGCACAATCGCCGTCGTCAGCACCCGCGTCTTGCCCTCGATGTTGCCGCCCACCAGCATCACCGCGCCCACCTCGGAGATGATGCCACCGAACCCCGCGATCACGGCCACGATCACTCCAATGCGCGCCTCGCCCAACACCGCCAGCGTCGTCTGCCAGTCGGTCGCCCCCAGCGATTGCACCTGCTGGCGCAACTGCGGGTCCACCCCCATCACCGCCGCCATCGTAAACCCCGCCACCAGCGGCACCGCGATGATCGTTTGCGCGATCACCATCGCCCCCGGCGTGAACAGCTTCGGGATGAACGCCCAGCCCAACTGGCCGAGTGGTCCGCTTCGCGACAACAGCAGATACACGAACAAGCCGACCACCACCGGCGGGAACCCCATCCCCGTGTAGAGCAGCGCCACAGTGAGCCTGCGCCCCCGGAAGCGTCGCAACCCCAGGAACGCCCCCAGCGGAATCCCGATTAGCGTCGCAAAGGCCAGCGCAACCCCCGACACGCGCAGCGACAACCACACGATCTCCATCAGTGCGGCGTCCCCGCCAAAAATCATCTGGGTGGCCTGTCGCAGCCCGCTACCTAGTTCATCCATCTAACATTATGTCAAGTAGTAATTTTTGTATAGTTATATCGGATCAATTATAGCAATGATGCGCCGCCTGTCCAAACAACGGGCGCGATGAGGTAAAGGGGAGGAACTTTGTGCGGCTTATACGGACAGGATTGACAAGATTTACGGGATAAGGATAGGTTCCCGTCCTGTAAATCTTGTCTATCCTGTCTATTCTCCGGCGGAGACGTAGCCCACGCCGACCTTGTTGGCGTCGCGCAGGGCGGCGGCAAGGCTGTCGGGCGCGGCCGAGACGCGCGGGATATGGAGGGGATTGAACTCGGGCGCGTTGAACGACGGTGCGAGGCCGGCGCTCAGCCCGACGACCGCGCCGTAGGTGTAGCTGTCCGCACCGGACGCGCCCGATGCGAGCAGCGCCTTGTTCTGGGGCGCAGCGCCGCCGGGAATGTTCAGGGAGTAAATATCGTAACCGGGCAATAGGCCGGCGACGTAGGCGTGCGGGCGCGCCAGCTCGCGTTGTACTTCCTCATCGCTCAGGGCGTTCAAGTCCACGCCCGCGGCAACCTGCCCGCCGACCTCGATGCCCCAGATCGCCAATAGCTCGATCTTGCGCGCGGCAAGATCGGGCTGCCCGAAAGCCGCCGCCCCTCCATCATCCGAGGGCACGAAGAAGGTGGCGCGCAGCGGCCATTCCCACGGATGCGCTTCGTGAAATGCTTTGAGGATGCCCACGGCAGAATCGAGGTCTACCGTGTCGTCGGGGAGCAGCCGGAATTGATCTTCCGTCGCGCCGTCAAACGTGAGCACCACGGGCCGTTTTCCCGCAGGGACCGTGTTCAGCCGCATCTGGATGAAGTCATAGAGCGTCACCGGGTAGTATCCGGCGGCCCGCAGGCGCTCCAGATCGGCCCGCAGGCTCTCAGGCGTCCATGCGGAGCCATACGCCAGCACGGGGACTTTGCCGTTCGTCGCAGGCGCATAAGACGGTTGCGCCGACATCAGCGCCTCAGCCGTGTATTTCACCGCCGGATCCCACAGCAGCCAGCCGCGCCCGCCCGCATCGCGCACGCCGTCCATCTGCGCGCGGATTTCCGCGGGCGTGTAGATGCGTTCATCGAACGCATAGTCCTGGAAATCCTGAATCCACGGACGCACGATGATCGCCGGGTTCACGGAGCGCGCTCGCGTGACGGTGCGGTCGGTGCTCTTGTTGACGATCTCGTAAGGAAACGCGATCGCATTGCGATACTGGGGCGACTGACCTGGCAATCCCATCGCAAAGGTCGAGGGATAGACCATCGGCGAGAGCACGTCCAGATAGGGCGCAATAGACTCGATGTGCTGGCCGATGCCCAGGTCGTCGGACACCCAGGCCGAATAACCGAACACGTCCGCCCCGATCTTCACGCCCAGTGGCTTGAGCGTCTCCTGCGCGCGCCCCATGAAGCCCGTCAACGCGGCGACGCGCTGCTCCTCGGTGTTGGGCAGCGCAAAGGTCGCCCGCCCGATTGCCCCGTCCGTCGGGAAGCGGACGTAATCGAACTGCACCTCGTCGAAGCCCATGCGCGCCGCCTCTTGCGCCAGCGCGATGTCGTAATCCCAGCCTGCGTGCAGGTTGGGATCAATCCAACCCATCCCCTCGGCGTCTTTCCACACGCCTCCGGTCGCGGAGTCGGTCACGGCCCAGCCGGGATACGCCTTCGTGACCAGGTTGTCCTTGAAGGTCACGATGCGCGCGATGAGATAGACGTCGCGGTCTTTGTACCATTTGAGGAACTCTTCGGGATCTTTGACGGTCGGAAACGCGGTCGCGCCGATCTCCTGCGCCAGCGGTACGTCGGAGGGGAAGGAGAGATAGCCGCGGTCGCCCTTGAAATCCATGACCACGGTATTGAGCTCGGTCGTTTCGAGGAGTTCTTTGATGCGCGCCTGAAAATCCGCGTCGCCCATCGCACCGTAAGAGACGTAAATCCCCTTGGCGTAGCTCGTCCCGTCCACTTCAGTGGTCACGGGCGCGCTGTCCGGCAGATTCACGGGCGGTGGTTCCGCCACGGCGACGGCAGGCGGCGGCACCTCACGCGATAGGAAGGCTGTGAGCAGTCCAATCGCGATGATCGCAATGACAGCAACGGCAGCAATAGTGATGATCGTCCCGCGTTTCATGCCCACTCACTCACAGAGGATTCACATAATCATAAACGGCGTAGCCCATGTTTGCAACTTGGCCGGGCTCCGTAATTGTTCAGCGTTGGGTGAAGCCGTCTGTAGTTTAGCCCCCAAGGGGCTAAACTACAGACGGCTTGGAGCACGCATATATCTGGAGTCAGGGCTTCAGCCGGTTTTTTCGAACTCAAGTGTCATGCACTTCACCGGCTGAAGCCTCGATTCCAGGCGCATCCGAGGTACGTGCGCGCCGCGCCAGCAGCCACAGCGCGACCAACGCAACAACGAATCCCACCACCTGCGCCGTGCGCAACCCGCCGAGCATTGTCAGGCTGTCGGCGTGAAACGGCTCCAGCAGCCAGCGCGACAGCCCGTACCACGCCAGCGCGACGAGGGCCGCTACGCCGGACGGGCGCGCCTGCGCGATGATCCACCACACAAACGCCGCGCCGCCGAAAGCCGCCGCCGCTTCATAGAGTTGGGCCGGGTGGCGCGATACTTCGAATTGCATCACCGCCCACGGTAGGTCGCTCGGTGCGCCCAGGTTTCGCCCGGCGACAAATGCTCCTACGTCAATGATCCCGACGGCCACCAGCAGGCCAGGCGCCAGGGCGTCCAGCATGATCAGCCAGGGCAACTTGTGGCGATAGACATACCAGCACCACGCCGCGATCGCCGCTATCAGCGCCGGGACGGGCAGAAACGCCCGCGTGTTGAGGCCGATAATCTCCAACGGCTGGCTGCGGTACGCCGACCAGTAGACTATCACGTGGGTCAGCCGTCCCACGACAACCCCGGCAATCAGCGCGGCGAAGGCCGCATTATAAATGTGATCGCCGTCCAGCCCCAGCCGCCGCGCGGCGCGCGCGCTCACCTCCAGCCCCAGCCAGCCACCCAGGATCAGGGCCAGCGGGTAGACGGGCAGCGCCAGCGGGCCGATCTGAATCACCGGCATAAGCGCGGCCCTCTCATGGATAAATCGTCCTCAGCAGTTGCGCCAGCGTAGCTTCGGTCACCGGCCCGATCTGAATCTGCCGGATGACGCCCTCGCGGTCAATAAAGAACGTGGTGGGCAAACTCCGCGCGCCGTACTTCCGGCTCACCTGCGCGTCCGCATCGAGCGGGATGACGAACCCCAGCCCCATCGCGTCCGCAAACTCGCGCACCTGACCTGCCGCCTCGGCCTGGTTCACCCCGGCAATGACGATCTCCCCATCATACCGTTGCGCCGCGGCCTGCAATTCCGGCAACTCGGCGCGACATGGCGGGCACCACGTCGCCCAGAAGTTCAGCACCACCGGCTTGCCGCGCAACTCCGACAGGGTGAACGGCTCGCCTGCCAGGGTCGTCACGGTGAAATCCGGCGCGGGGTGGCCGACGGCGGGTGCGGGCGGCAGGGCGTTCGCGGCCTCGCCGCCGCCGCCCGGCACGCGGTTGACCCCGATCCACACCACGCCCACAACCAGCAAGCCTAAAATTAAAAATTTCCAGCGGGCGCGGGTCATAGCAGGTCCATCGGGTCAACGTCGAGCCGCCAGCCGGGCGCGAGCGGAATCTGCCGCAGCAGCGCCGCGGGGTCTGCCATGCACACCACGATCTGCCACCGGTATTCGTTGCGTTGGCGGTGGAAGAAGCAGGGGGCCGGCCCGATGATCGTCACGCCTTCTAGGTCGCGCCGCGCGACCTCGGAACGCAAGATCTCGGTCATCTCTAGCGCAGCCGACTGCGCCTTCTCGCGCTTCGCGCTATGCTGCACCAGCCGCGCCAGGCGACGAAATGGCGGATAGCCCTGCTCGCGGCGGAAGTTCATCTCCTGCCGATAGAACCCTTCGTAGTCATGATGCCCCGCGGCCACGATCGCATAATGCTCCGGGTGATACGATTGCACGATCACCTCGCCGCCCAACGCGCTGCGCCCGGCCCGGCCCGCCACCTGGGTGAGCAACTGGAACGTGCGCTCCGCCGAGCGGAAATCGGGCAGGAAGAGCCCCATGTCCGCGGCCACGACCCCCACCAGCGTCACCAGCGGCAGATCGAGCCCCTTCGCGATCATCTGCGTCCCGATCAGCACGTCGGCCTCGTGCGCCACGAACCGCTCCAGGATCGCGTCATGCGAACCCTTCGCACCCGTCACGTCGCGATCCCAGCGCAGGGTGCGCGCCCCCGGGAACTCCGCGCGGACGGCCTCTTCCACCTTCTCCGTGCCGCTGCCAAAATAGCGGATGCGCTTGCTGCCGCAATCGGGGCAGACGGTGGGAACCGGATAGCGCCGGTTGCAGTGATGGCACAGCAAGTAGGCGTCTGCGCCGTGCAACGTCAGCGGGCTGGCGCACCGTTCGCACGTCTCGACGTGACCGCAGTCGCGGCACATCACGAAGGTCGCCGCGCCGCGCCGGTTCAGGTAGAGGATCGCCTGTTGTCCCGCGGCCAGCGCCTGCGTCACCCCCGCCGAGAGCGCCCGGCTGAACATGCTGCGGTTGCCTGCCCGCAACTCCTGACGCATATCCACGATCCGCACCGGCGGCAACTCGACGCTCACCTCTGGCGTGAAGAGGCTGCGCGGTTCC
The DNA here is from genome assembly GCA_038214535.1 of Anaerolineae bacterium. GTDB lineage: Bacteria > Chloroflexota > Anaerolineae > CG2-30-64-16 > CG2-30-64-16 > JBBQRS01. The sequence continues at coordinate 38,512 of JBBQRS010000005.1, read as the reverse complement.
GTCGCCTGGTCGCGATGCCCCAGCACGCGCTGTGGCAGGGTCAGCAGCCGCATCTCGCCGCGCCGCGCCGCGTAGTACGTCTCGAGCGCCGGGGTCGCGCTGCCCAGCAACACCGGCGCTTGACATAACCGCCCAAGTTCCAGCGCTACGGTGCGCGCGTGATAGCGCGGGGTGCGCTCCTGCTTGTATGACGATTCGTGCTCCTCGTCCAGCACGATCAGGCCGAGATCGGGGAAGGGCAGGAACAATGCCGACCGCGAACCGACCACCACCTGCGCTGCCGGGTGATTGGTGCGTATGCGCCGCCACACGTCGAACCGCTCGCCGTCACCCAACTCGCTGTGCCACACCGTAACCTGGCCGGGGAAGCGCGCGGCAAACCGGCGGATCGTCTGCGGCGTCAGCGCGATTTCGGGCACCAGCACCACCGCCTGTCGCCCGCGCTTCAACGTCTTCTGCAGCGCGTGCAAATAAATCTCGGTTTTCCCGGAGCCGGTGACGCCGTGCAGCAAGAACGCGCCCGGCCCATCCTCCCCTTCGTCCGATGAGGTGTTCTCGATCGCTTGCTTAATCTCTGCCCACGCCGCTGCCTGATCGTCTGTCAACAGCGGCGCCTGGTCGGTGGTGAACTTCTGGCCCGCCAGCGGGTCGCGCCAGATCATCTCTTCGGCCAACGTGACCAGCCCGGCGGCCTCCAGGTCGCGCAGTGTCTTCAGCGTCGCGCCCGTCTCCGCATATACCCGCCCGATCCACGCCGCACCGTCCTGCCGCAACAGCATCTCCAGCACGGCGCGATGTTTGGTCGCGCCCCGCAGTTCCACCAGCGCGTCTAGTAACTCCGGCGGCGCAAGCGGCGCAGCTATGGCGGCCAGATTCTTGTTCGCCTTGTCGTCCGCATCCGGCGGCGGCGTCAGCATCACCCATCCGCGCTCTACCAGCGCCGCCACATGGGCGTGGGTGCAACCGGTCGCGGCGCGCAGGTCGCCCACCGTCGGCGCAACCCCTGCTGCGTGCTGCGCGGCGATCCACTCCAACGCGTCGGCCTGCTTGTTCACGCGGCCCAGCGTGGGCAGGGCGCGGCGGACGCCCTCCGCGTCTACCAACAGGCGCGCCTGTCGGTCGGTCTTCGGGCGGGGCGGCGGCGTGGGGAACGCGACCTCGCGCGCGACGAGACCGTGCGCGATCAGCGGGTCGAGGTCGTTCTTCTGAGTGACCTTCAGCCCCGCGCTCACTTCCGCCCATTCGCCCTCGATCGCCGCGATCTGTTCAAGCAGGGCCGCCTGAGAGGGGGTCAAATCCGCGGGCGCGGCGTGCGGCGTGCGCACGTACACTGTTCGCCCCCGCCGGCTCAACCCGGCGGGCAACATCAGGCGCAGCGATTCGATCAGGGGAGAAAGATAATAATCCGCCAGCCAGTGCGCCAGGGTCAGTTGCGCGGCGTTCAGCAGCGGTTGCGCCCAGACCAGCGAATGGATCTCATGCGTGGCAAATGCGGGGGCCGTATCGTTGATCGCGATGACCACGGCCTGCAAGCGCCGCCCGCGGAAGGGTACCCAGACCAGATGCCCCGGCTGCAACCGCCCGGCCAGCCGTTCCGGCACGGCATACGTGAAGGTCTGCTCCGGCGGCTCTCCGCCTGAGCGCGTGCCCAGCGGCGTGTTGACGCAAACGTCGGCGTAAAGCATGTCCTAACGGTAGACCGCGGCGGCCAGATAGCCGACGGTATAGACGCCCGGTCGCTTATCGCCGGTCACGTCGCCGGAAGCCGCATACTTGAGGACCTGCGCCCCGGTTGCGCCCCGCGTTTGCGCCGCACGCAACACCGTGACCAGCCCGGCGTCGCCGCAGGCGTTCACGCGCCCTTTGCGCAGCGCCTCGGCCAACCCATCCACGTCGAACGCATCCACCCGTTCCACCAGCCCGCGATCTGTGGCGACCACGTCGGCGTAGTTGTCCAGATGACTTAGGTCGGTGCTGGCAATCAGCAGCGTCCGGTCGTCGCTCAACACCGCCAGCGCGCCGGCCAGCGCCGCGACATACGCGTCCGCGCCCCGCTCGGTGATGGAGAAACCCAGCATGATCGGAACCAGCGAGAATTGGCCCAGGGTGGCTTGCAGAAAGGGCAGTTGAATTTCCAGCGAATGCTCCTCATCGTGCCGCACCGGCGTCAGCGGCACGCGCTCGCCCAGCGCCGCGATAAAATCCTGGTCCACCGGGACTTCGCCCAGCGGCGTGCTAAACGCGCCCTCAGCCGGCGTCATATACGCTCCGATCGGGCTGCCGCGGATCAGCCGATGCAACGGCCCCAGCAGCACCACGCGGTCGAATTCCGGCGCCACATCGCCCCGTAACTGCGCATAGGCGTGCGCCGCCACCCCGCCGGAATACGCATACCCCGCGTGAGGAACAACGAATGCCAGCAGTTCACCGGGCAGATCCACCGGCTCCACCTCAGCGAGAAGCGCGTCAAGATTGGCGCGCAATCCCGCCGCCGTCCCCGGATACCACGTCCCGGCGATGGCCGACGGTCGCACTGATTGGCTTGCAGACATGGCGCACATTTCAATCACATCCTGTCTTGTACTGCTTCCTACGAATTACCCGCCGCTGATCGCGGGCAAAAAATGAAGCTCGCTCGTCTCCGTCAGCGGCTCGCGCAAGACGCGCGACCGCCCGCGAATCACAACCCCATCCACGACGACGGCCACCCCCGGCCTCAGCCGCGCCCCATCCTCATGATACAGTCGCGCCCTGACGCCCGGATACCGCGCCTCCAGATTCTCGATCACTTCCCGCACCGTATCGCCGGGCACGGTCGTCGTTGCCTCGCCCCCGGTCAGGTCACGATACAGCGCGGGTATCCACACCACGGCCACGCGTTAATCCTCAATGGCCCACAACGCCTCCAGCACGTGCCCCGGCGACATCGGCAGCACCGTCATCCGCACGCCCAGCGCCCGGTAAATCGCGTTCGCCAGTGCGCCCGGCGGCGGCACAATCGGCACTTCGCCCACCCCGCGCACGCCATACGGATGGCCCGGGTTCGGCACTTCCACAATTACCGCATCAATCATCGGCAAGTCCAGCGCCGTCGGCATCCGATAGTCCAGAAAACTCGCGTTCAGCATGTGCCCTTCGGCGTCGTAGACGTATTCCTCATTCAGCGCCCAGCCGATGCCCTGCGCCGCGCCGCCCTGAATTTGCCCTTCGACATAAGAGGGATGGATCGCCGTGCCCACATCCTGTACGGCCGTATAGCGCAAAAGCTGCACCTTTCCGGTCTCGGGGTCCACGTCCACATCCACAATATGCACAGCGAACGCCGGACCTTCCGTTTCCGGCAGCACCGTCGCCGACGCCATCAACGGCCGCCCATCGTCAATCTCCCTCGCCAACGCCTTAAGCGTCATCCGGTGCGCCCCCGCGGTGAACACCCCCGCCGCGTAGCTCACCTCTTCGGGATCAATCTCCCACAACTCCGCGGCTCGCTCGCACAATCGCTGCTTCAGCTTCAGGCCCAGCTCATACACGGCCCATCCGGTGGCAAAGGTCGTCCGGCTGCCATAGGTGCCTTCGGTATAGGCCACCGAATCGGTATCCCCCACCAGCGGCTTGACATCGGTGACCGGCACTTCCAGCACCTCGGCAAGCTGCATCGCCATCGCGGCGCGCGACCCGCCGATGTCCACCGAGCCTTCCACCAGGCTCACTGTGCCGTCGCGGTTGATGCTGCCCGACGCGCTGGACCGGCCCCCGTAGTTGCCCCAGTAGGCGCAGGCGACGCCGCGTCCGCGGTGCGGGCCTTCCAGCGGCGCGTGATAGTGCGGATGCGCGCGCGCAGCTTCGAGCGTCTCGATCAACCCGATGCGCGGGTACCTCGGCCCATCCACCTTGCGGTCGCCCTCTTTCACCGCATTGCGCAACCGAAACTCGATGGGATCCATCTCCAGCTTCCGGCACAATTCATCCACGACAGACTCGCTGGCAAAGGACGCGTTCGATCCGCCCGGCGCGCGGTACGCGGCCGTCTTCGGCTTGTTGACCAGCACGTCATAGCCGTCCACGCGCAGGTTATCCAGCCGGTACGCGTTGAAGATGCCGTTTGCGCCCGATTCCACCGGCGAGCCAGGAAACGCGCCCGCCTCATAGGCCAGATAGGCCTCCGCGGCGGTCAGGCGGCCGGTCTTGTCCGCGCCCATCTTGACGCGTATGTATGATCCCGACGTGGGGCCGGTCGCCTGCAATACGTCCGCCCGGCTCATCGTGAGCTTCACCGGGCGATACCCGCTCTTCTTGCTGAGCAGGGTTGCCAGCGGCTCCAGGTACACGTCGTTCTTGCCGCCGAACCCGCCGCCAATCTCCATCGGGATCACGCGGATGCGCGAGACCGGGATGTGCAGCAACTCCTCGATCTGCGACCGCACGCCAAACGCCCCCTGCGTGCTGGTCCAGATCGTCACCTGCCCATCCGGGTTATAGAGCGCGGTCGCGTTCTGCGGCTCGATGTAGCCCTGATGCACCATCGAGGTCGTGAACTCGCGCTCGACGATCACGTCGGCCTGCGCGAAACCGGCATCCAGATCGCCGCGTTCGTGCCGCATGTGGCTGGCGATGTTCGTGGGGCGATCCCCTTTATGCCCAAGTTCATCCGTCCGCAGGTTCTCCAGGATGATCGTCGCGTCCGCGGCCATCGCCGCACGCACGTCCAGCACCGGCGGTAACACCTCATACTCAACACGGATGAGCTTGAGCGCCTCCTGCGCGATGTGCAGGCTCGTCGCCGCCACCGCCGCCATCGCGTGACCGTGATACAATACCTTGCCGCGCGCCAGGATGTTCCAGCTCTGATAACGGATATTGACGGAAGTCTCGCCGTGATCGGACACCTCGTCCGCCGCCTCAGGCATATCCGCCGCGGTGATCACCGCTTTGACGCCGGGCAGCGCCTCGGCCTCACGCGTATCTATCGAAACGATCCGGGCGTGCGCGTGCGGGCTGCGCAGCACCGCACCGTACAACAAACCGGTGGGGTGTACGTCCGCGCCGTAAAGCGCCCGCCCCGTTACCTTGTCCACCCCATCGGGGCGCACCGGGCGCGTGCCGATCACCGTATATTCGCGGGTCGCCGGCCCATCCGCCGCGCCCGTTTTGAGCTTGTCTTTTGCGTTCATTTCATTACACCGCCTGCAAATCGTCCGACGCATCGAGGCTGGCCTCGTCGCGCATCACCGCGGCCGCCAAAAGGACGGCCCGCACGATCTTGTCATACCCTGTACACCGGCAGAGGTTGCCCGCCAACCAGTGGCGCACGGCGTCTTCCGTGGGGTTGGGGTTCCGGTCGAGCAGCGCCTTCGCGGAGACGATGAAGCCCGGCGTGCAGATGCCGCATTGCAGCGCCGCCTCTTGTAGGAACGCCTGTTGCAATGGATGCAACCCGTCCGGCCCGGCGATCCCCTCGATGGTGATGACCTTGCCGCCGTCGGCCTCAACCGCCAGCACCAGGCATGAGTTGACCAGCACGCCGTTCAGGATGACGTTGCATGCCCCACAGTTGCCGTTGTTACAACCCTCTTTGCTTCCCGTCAGCCCCAGCACATCGCGCAATGCTTCGAGCAGGCTCTGCCGCGGCTCAACCAGAAAGTCAATATTCTCGCCGTTGATGTGCGACCGCACCAATACTTTGCTGCTCATGGACTATTTTCCTCCCGTTCTGGCGCGCGCCACGGCTTCCGTCAAGGCTCGCCGGGCCAACACCCCCGACAGGTGTTTGCGCTGCGCCGTCGTGCCGCGCATATCGGTGATCGGGCGCGCCGCCTCACGGGCAATGCGCGCTGCGGCTTCGATTTCTTCCGGCGTGACGGATTTCCCCGCCAGGTACTCGCCCGCCTCTCGCACGTACAGTGGCGTCGGCGCGACCGCGCCCAGCGCCACCCGCGCGCACACGAAGTGTTCGAGCGTCTCATCCAGCACGACGGACGTCCCCGCGCCCACCACTGCAATATCCATTTCGTTGCGGGGAATAAAGCGGAGATAGTACGCGCCGAAATGCGCCGGCGGGGCCGGAATGCGAAACGACAGCAATATCTCGCCGCGTCCTAGAGTGTTGCGCCCCGGCCCGATGCAAAAATCTTCCGCCGGAACTTCCCTGCGCCCATCCGGGCCGGCAATCACGCACGTCGCCCCGTGAACGATCAGCGCCGGCGCAGAATCGGCCGCCGGCGACGCGTTGCACAGGTTGCCGCCCAGCGTCGCGCGCCCCTGAATCTGCACCCCGCCGATCAGCGAAGCCGCGTCCACCAGCCCCGGATAGACCGCGCGCACGGTCGGGTCGCTGCTGATGCGCCCACACGGCACGGCCGCGCCCAGCGTTAACCCAGTCTCTAGGTCATAATCTAAAACATTCACTTCGGGGAGGCTCTTGATGTCCACGACAACGCACGCGTCGCGCCGCCCCTCGCGCAGTTGCACGATCAGGTCGGTGCCGCCGCTGAGGATGCGCGCGCCGTCCTGCGCCAGCAAGCCGACCGCCTCCTCGATATTACGAGCCCGGATGTAGTCGAAATCCTGCACCTGGTCACCTCGTTGGTAGTATAGCCCCTGCGGGGCGTTGTAGTGTAGCCCCTCGTGGGCGTCGCGGCGGGCACGAGGCCCGACATTACAGAACAGAATTCTCGGATCAGCCGCCGAACAGCAGCCCGGCAGCCAGCAACAGCGTGGCTGTGACCACACCGCCTGCCGCCAGGGTAAGTGAGGAATGGTCCTCTACTCTGGGTATCGGCGGGATGGTCGTCTGGTCCCATGCCACGCCATAGCGCGGCGTCAGCGCAAACCCCAGGCCAAAACCGGCCAGGAACCCGCCGATATGCACAATGTTGTTGATGCCAGGGACGGTGAAGCCGAGCACCAGGTTGATGCCCAGCAGGAACACGAGATTGGTGAGCCGCTGGCGGCCCCCCGTGCCGAACAACGCGCGGTTGCTCATGATGTAGGCCAGCTCTGCGCCGACGAGGCCGAAGATCGCCCCCGATGCGCCGGCAGAGAGGACATTGGGCGGCCCGGTGATGAAGTAGATCACGCCGCCGATCAACCCGGAGAGGAAATAGACCAGGGCGAAGCGTAGCGAGCCGAAAGAACGCTCCATATCCAGCCCCAGGCTGTAGAGCGCGAAAGCGTTGAAGGCAAGGTGCATCAGCCCGATGTGCAGGAACATCGCCGTCAACAGCCGCCAATATTCGCCCTGCGCTACCTGGCTGTTGACCTGCGCGCCCATGATGTAGAGGGTCTGCATGTTGGTCGAGCCGCCCCGGATCGTCTGAAGCACGAAGGCCACGCCGATCGCTGCCAGCAAAATATACGTCACCACCGGCTTGTGTAGCGGTAAGGCCATCGGGACCATCCGGGGCGCGGATGCGACCGGCTGTGGTGCGTTCATAGAATCATTCATTCGATCACCACCGGCTGCCAGTCAACCCGGTTTCTTTCCGCGTGCATGATCGCAAGGATGGCGTCCACCGTTTCATCCAGGTTGCATTCGCGGTTGACGACGCTGTACTTGAAAGCCGCCGCCCGTTCCAGTTCTTCACGCGCCATCTCGATGCGCTGCCGTAATTGCGCATCGTCCTCAGTGCGCCGCCGCCTGAGCCGCTCCACCAACTCATCTTCCGAGGCGGCCGTCAGGAAAATGGTGACTGCCTGCGGGGCGATGCGTTGCACCGTCTCGGCGCCTTGCACATCCACCCGCAACACCACGTCGTCGCCGCTGTCCAGCGCCGCGCGCACTCCCGCTTTCGGGATGCCCTTGTACTGGCCGTAGACCAGGGCGTATTCCAACAGTTCATCGCAGTCTATCATCCGCTGAAATTCTGCTTCGGTGACGAAGTGATAATCCCGGCCGTTCACCTCACCCTGGCGCGGCGCACGCGACGTCACCGTGACCACGAAGCAGCACGGATGGCCGCGATCCTTCATGCGTTGAATCGTCGCGTCCTTGCCCACCCCCGAAGGGCCGGAAATGACCACCAGTAACGGGCGCGGGTCGGTCAAGCCGCGATACCAGGCCGCTTGCTCCGCGGTTTCGATCTGCTGCCCCACGTCGTTCATGCTTTATCCTTGTATAGGCGCTGCGGCTGCGCTAGAATACGATCATCACAATGAAGTGCAATTTATTTGTCCCGCGGACTGCGCACGCCATGAGATGGCGTCAGATGTGCCTTTGACCGACAGGATTTACAGGATGCACAGGATGAAAACCCGTGTGCATCCTGTGCATCCTGTAAATCCTGTCCATGCCGGAACGCATCCTCAGATGCGCACTCCGCGGGAACTCATGGGTGATCCAAAATGCCGATCTACGAATATACCTGTCCCGACTGTCAGCGTCGCGTCAGCCTGCTCTGGCGCTCCTTCGCCGACGCCGAAAGCCGCCAGGCCGTCTGCCCTCGCTGCGGCGGATCGAACCTGACCCGGCTGATCTCACGGGTGACCGTGCTCCGCTCGGCAGGAAGCCGGCCCGATGCGCTGACCGATCCGGCGGCCCTGGGTGGACCTGATGCGGACGATCCACAATCGCTGGCGCGGCTGATGCGTCAAATGGCGGATGAATCCGGCGAAACGCTGGATCCGGAAATTGAAGAAGTGATCGGCCGGCTCGAAGCGGGCGAAGACCCCGAAAGCATTGACCGCGCCATGCCCGGCTCCGGCAGCAGCGCCGACGACTTTGGCATCATGTAAACTTCAAATCTGGATAAATTGCTCCACGCCCAGCACAAACACCACCGCGCCCCCCGCGCTCACCTCGATTGGCTCCGACATCTCCAGCCCCGGCCCTTCCAGCGTCGGCAGCGGCGACACCCATTGCGTCCGGCGCTTGCACGTCTGGCGGATCACCTCGACGGCCTGCGCGATCTTGCGTTCTTCCGCACCCAGCAACAGCGTCGTGTTGCCCTCGCGCAGAAAGCCCCCGGTCGTGCTGATGACCGTTGCGCGCAACCCCGCTTTGGTCAGGCGGTCCAACACCTCGCGCGAGTCGTCACTGCTCACAATCGCCATGATCAGTTTCATCGTTTCTCCCCTTTGAGTTGTTTGGCCGTCACTTCAGCGCGAATCTGTTCTTGAATCGCGGCCACGGGCTGCATCGCGTCAATGATCACCCAACGCGCTGGTGCTTCAGCGGCCAGTGCATGATAGCCCGCGCGCACCCGCTCGTGGAACGCCAGTTGCTCTCGCTCCATGCGGTTCCACTCGGCGGCATCCGCACCCCGCTTGCGAGCCAACCCCTCCGCCGCAGGCAGATCCAAGCACACCGTCAGGTCCGGCGTCAGGCCTCCGGTCGCGAAGAGGGTGATTTCACGCAACGCGTCCAGATCGAGCCCCCGCCCATGGCCCTGATACGCCAGCGTCGAATCCGCGAAGCGGTCGCACACGACAACGCCGTCCCGCTCAAGCTGCGGTCGAATGACCTCAGATACAAGTTGGGCCCGTGAGGCGGAGAAAAGTAAAATCTCCGCCGCCGGGCTCATCTCATCGTGATCAGGATCGAGCAGCAGGGCGCGAATCGCATCCCCGATGCGCGTCCCGCCCGGTTCTCTCGTCGTCAGAACGTCACAGCCGCTATGCCGCAACCACTCTGCCAGCAGACGGATTTGCGTCGTCTTACCGCTGCCTTCGGGGCCTTCGAACGTGATAAACAACCCCATCGGCGCGCTCAGTTCTGGAAGATCCGCACACGGCGGCGCGGCTCCGAACCGTAGCTGTGCGAGACCAGGTTCGCGGCGCGCGCCAGCTCGTGCTGCATCCGCCGTACTTCCGCCGTCGCGGGCCGCAACTCTTCGGAGCCCGAACCGGATAACACGCGACGAATCGCCTCCTGCGTTTCGGCCAGGGCCTGGTCGCGCGGGTCTTCGATGTCCACCGCGATGCCGAACATATCGCCCAGGCTGGCTTCCATCTGGTTGATGGTGTTGGCGCGCAAAACGTATACCGGAATGCGCCGCCGTTCGGCCTCCGCAATCGGTTGCGGATGTTTGCGATAATAGTTCTTCAGGGTGATCACCGTCTGCGCATCATCCAGCGTGTCCACGACGGTGACGGGCACGCCGAGGTTTTCGGCGGCATGCTGCAACCGCCCGCGGCTCACGCCAAACGTGTAGATGCGCACCGGTTGCCCCGCCTTTGCGGCCTCGCGCCGACCGGAGGGCGCGACGTCCGGGTCGAACCCGACCGTCGCCACAGGGGCGGCATTGCGCAAGTCGCCCGGCCGCGCCGGCGCGCCTTGCGAGCGGCCGTTGTTATTGCGTTTATTGAACGGCAGGCTGCCCATGCTGGTGGTCACCGCCATGCGGCGCTCCGCCGGTGGGGCCGGCGCAGCCTCGACGCGCACCTGTCCGCTCTCGTCGCGATAGCGGATTTCGGGCGTCAGCGGGTGGCCGCGCAAGATTGCATCTACGGATGCGGCGACGTTATGATGTACCGCCATCCGCTGGCGATCCTGAAGCTCGATTAACACGTCGAACGTCGGTGGCGCGCGGCGCTCCAGCACCGATTTCTGCGTCCCGCGGCGGCGCGCTTCCTCGTCGCTCAGCGTGACGCTCTCGATGCCGCCCACCAGGTCGGAAAGCGTCGGGTTGACCAGCAGGTTCTCCAACGTGATGCCGTGCGCCGTGCCCACCAGTTGCACGCCGCGCTCCGCGATGGTGCGCGCCGCGACGGCCTCTTGCTGGCGACCGATCTCATCAATGACGATCACCTGCGGCATGTGGTTTTCCACCGCCTCGATCATCACCTCGTGCTGCAGCTCAGGCCGCGCCACCTGCATCCGGCGCGCCTTGCCGATCGCCGGGTGCGGAATATCGCCGTCGCCGCCGATTTCGTTAGACGTATCCACGACGACCACGCGCGCCTTTTCGCTCAGGACGCGCGCCGCCTCGCGCAGCAAGGTCGTCTTGCCCACGCCCGGCCGCCCCAGCAACAAGATGCTTTGGCCCGACTTGATGATGTCTTCGATAATATCAATCACACCGTAGACCGCGCGCCCCACACGACAGGTCAGCCCGATCACGCGGCCCTGCCGGTTGCGGATGCACGAGATCCGATGCAGCGTCCGTTCGATGCCCGCGCGGTTATCGCCCGTGAACTCACCGATCCGCGAGATCACGTAATTCAGGTCCTCGTCGCTGACTTCGTTCGGACTCAGGATCAGTTCATGGTCAACGAAACGCGCTTCTGGGACCCGGCCCAGATCCAACACCACTTCGAGAAGATTATCACCCTGATTCGCGGCCCGCAGCCCCACCTCGACAGTCGGCGGGAGCACTTGCAGCAGCGCTTCCAGGTCATCCGTGATTTTCCGTTGTTGCATAACTTCTATTGGATATCCTCAACACTCTGATAGTTGTTTTTTAACTCGCTTGCCTTCGGCGCTGACCTTGACAACACCTGCCCCACCTCGACGGCGGGGAATGCCACCGGCGCCGTTTTGCGCGCGGTCGCGACGACGTGTCTCACAAAGCGCGCCCGATAGGCATACGGCGCAAAACCAAAGCCGGTCAGAATTCCGCCCAGCCCTGTTTCATAATCTCTGACCGTCACGTAAACCGGCGCCGGCCGGCTGCCCCGGCTGTGCTCCGCAATCAGGCGCAACCCCTCAGCAATTAAATTTCGCTGCTCTCGCTGCGCCATCACACCCAGGCCCCACACCCGCAACCAGTGGCCCGCGCGGCCCATATGCACCTGCACCGCGCCCCGCACCTCGCCCGCAGGCTCCCACACCACTCCGATCCAGCGATCCGGCTCCCACCACGACAGCGGCGGCGACCCCACCTCGCCGGTCAGCGCGCCTTCCGCTTGCTGCACGAGCTTTGGCGTGCTCTGCGTATACAACCGCTGCAACGCCCAGCTATCTGACGGCGCCTGCGGACGAAACCCGATCGCCGCGCCCTGGACTCTACCCGTCGCGCCCTCGCGTGTCCTCGGCGCAACCGCTAACCGATAGATCGTCTCGCGCGTGTAAAGGCTGAAACCGGCCTCTTTCAAACACGCCTCTTCGGGACTGCCGGCGGGGATGCTCGCAAAAACGCGCTGCAACCCGTGGCTCGCCGCGGCCGGCACACAGTGCGCCAGCAAGCGCGCCCAAATCTCTTCCCCGACCCACGCCTCTTGCCCCGCCGCCGGCAGCGCCGGACTCACGTGCAACATGTCCGCCTCGGGCCGCGCCGCCCGCTTGATCAACTGGATGAACCCGGCGAGCCGGCGACCTTCGTGCGTTTCATCCAGCACATAGGTCGCTACACCCCGACCCACCCAGGGCCACGGCGCAGTCAGCGCCGCCCACAGCGGCGCCCTCGGATGCGTCAGGACATGCTCAATTGCCAGAGTTGCACTACTGCGTTGCAAGCCGAGCAAAAGCGGAACGTTCCGTAAACCGAAAGGACGAATCACCGTGCCTCTTCGGGCGATCAGGCGAACTCGTATCACACAAGCGCCCTGCGCCGACAGGATGAAGTTATTCTACACGCGTTGAGGGACGATGGCAAGTGATTTTCGCTACAGCTATTCGAAATTTGCGTTAAAAAAAGCCCCCGGCCATCTGCCGGGGGATGCGTACAGCGTTTATAAAAATTGTGTCGGAGCGTTCAGATGACCGCGACCTGAACGGCCTGCGGCCCTTTTTCTGAATCTTCGATCACAAAATTCACCCGCTCGCCGGCTTCCAGATTGCGGAAGCCGTCACCCGCGATGTTCGAATAATGGACGAAAACGTCCTTCTCTCCATCGCCATCCGGCGAAATGAAACCATAGCCCTTGCTGCGGCTAAACCACTTGACCACACCGGTAACTTCCATCCTGAAGCGCCCTCCTGAAATGATGACGACCGTGCAAGTTGCGTTATCAAAAACCAGACAGTAGAAAGCCACCGCGCGACGTTCGGCGACAGTGGCTTTGCGATTTCATTTCGACTTGCCCGTCTCAGACACAACTTGCGCCTGAAGCGGAATGTTACCACAAGCGTAACAGCGTGTCAAATTGGCAATTAATTCGGCAGCAACGTGCCGCTGGGGCCAAATTGCGCCTCGCCCGGCCAATCTTTTGTGGCCGTCATCCAGGTCAGTAACATATTCTCGCGACGCAATAACGCCATTTCGCCGGCCAAAATCCGCGCCATCGAGGCGCTGCCCAGCAATTCCTGCTTCTCGCGGTTATCTACCTGCAACGCCACCGCCGCCAGATAGCCCAACTGCTCAGACGCCTCGGGGATTTCCTCGATCTGAATTTGAAGCCCCGCGGCCTCCGCAATCAGCGCGATGTATTCCTTGACCTGTTCGCGCACGCGCGCCGTCATGGCGTGGAGCCGATTCAGGTCATCCGGCTCTTCCAGCGGGAAGATCTCGACCTCGCCACGCAAATAGGGCTGGTCGTGAATCAAGCGGTGGATGCGAAAACGCTCGGTACCCACCGTCACGATGTTCATCGTGCCGTCGGGCAAGTGCGAACTCTCGATGATGCGCGCTACCGTTCCCACAGAGTGCGGCTCCGCCGCCGCGCCCACTTCCGAACCCGTCTGGATCAGCGCGACCCCGAAGGGCGCGTCCTCTGCCAGACACCGCCGGATCATCAGCCGATAGCGCTCCTCGAAAATGTGCAAAGGCAGCACCTGACCGGGAAACAATACTGTATTTAACGGAAAGAGCGGTAGCTCAATCGTATCAATCGCTTCTTCCATGAGATTAACTCCTGCTTATGCCGATCCGTAAACCGGGATGCTTGCGCCGTTGATGGCCGATGCGTCATCGCTACATAAGAAACGCACCGTCGCCGCAATCTGTTCCGGCGTGACCCACTTCTCGCGGTTTGCATCCGGCATGGCGGCCCGGTTCGATGGCGTGTCCACCGTTGAGAGCAAAATCACGTTCGCCGTCACCCCGGTGACTTTCACTTCGGCCGCGATAGATTGTGTTAGCGCAACCACGCCCGCCTTGCTGGCCGCATACACGCCGCCCCGCGCCTGTCCCGCCACCGCCGAGCGTGCCCCAAAGGTGATGATCCGGCCCCAACCCCGCGCCGTCAACTGCGGCAGGGCTGCATGACAGGTGTTGAAGGCCGTCACGACGTTGATGCGCCACAGCCAATCGAGTGTCTCGGGGTCCGTCTCGGCCACCGCTTTGCCGCCGCGCCAACCACCGGCCAGCGCGCAGGCCACATCCACGCCGCCAAACTGCCGGACAGCTGCCCCGACCACCGCGTCCGCTTCCGTGGCGACGGTCAGGTCCGCCGGCGCAGAGAGCCATCGCGCCGGCGGCGCGCCCAGCGCCTCGCGCAGCGCATCCAACTCGGCCAGGCTGCGCGCTGTCGCCACGACAGACGCGCCCCCATCCAGCACCATGCGCGCCACCGCCGGCCCCACGCCGCCGGTCGCCCCGGTAATCAGCACGATCTTTCCTGTCAGCATATCTCTATTCTACACCATTCCACCAAAACCCAGCGCCTCTACCCTCACGCACCGGCTGATGCAGAAACGCAAAGGCGCAAAGGAGTCCTTATTCCATTGTCTACTTGTTTACTTGTCCCCTTGATTTCCCTTAAACAAACCGGGGAGCAGAGCATACCCCATGCAGCCTGCTCCCCGGTGAAGTTCATCCGGAAAAATATGTCCGCCGACTCAGTCTACATCGCCCGCCGCAACCTTCAGACCGGCGACATCACGCAGTTCGATCTTGCGATATCCCAGCTCGACCAGCCCGTCATCCTTGAAACCGCGCAGGATGGCGCTGATGGTCTCGCGGTAGGTACCCAACATGTCGGCCAACGCCTGATGGCTGGTGCCGCGAATCGCCTTGCCGCCGTTCGCCAGCTCCAGCAGCAGCCCCGCCAACCGTTCGGGCAACCGCTTGTAGGCGACCTCTTCCATGCGATCTTCCACCTGGGCGAGCCGTAGCCCGACCGTTTGCAGCAGCCCCCAACTCAGCGCCGGATAGCGCATCGCCAGCGCCTGCGCGTGCGGTTCGGGAACCATCCATACCACACAATCGGTCAACGCAACTGCCTTGATCGAAGGCTCGAACGCGCCCAGCAGCGCGCCCTCGCCGAACATCGCGCCCGGCCCCAACGTGGCAATCGCCAGGCGACGCCCGTTCGGCCCTTCGCGAATCAACTGCACGCGACCTTTCATCAGCGTGAACAGATTCACGCCCAATTGTTCGGGTTCAGCAATGGTTTGACCCGCGCGGAATGAGTGCGCGGCAATGACTTGTTTCATCTCGGGGTCATCTTCGCGGAGTTCAATCATGATCTCCGGCACAGAACGCTGCTTGCCCTGGTACATCATCTTATCTTCCTCCTCAATGCCTGCCCCGCTCGGGGCATCCACCCTTTGCTTTTACGTCACTGACTTACAGCGATTACTCTCATCATTATAATGTAAACATCCTTACGTTGTCAAGTGTTTGTCAAGAGAGTTAATGAAACTTTAACCTTTTTCACATCAATCACTTGCGGCGCTCCGCCAGGAGATTACTGACATTCGCCAGAGCAGCATGGGCATCCTCACCCATGAAAACACCCGGCACGGTCGCCCTGAGGGCGGGGTTCGTGTTGAAGGCGCTGCCACCGAACCCGAACGCTGGTTTCGTCCCATCCATCGCCGCAATCGCTTCAGCCATCGCAATCACACCCGGCACGCTCTCTTCGGTCGTCGCGGAGATCATCACCAGGTCGGGCGAGAGCCGGCGCATTTCATCCACAAATTGCTCCGCCGGCACATTTTGACCCAGATACACCACGTTATACCCGCGCCGTTGCAGGAAGAGGTAGATCAGCAGCAACCCCAACTCGTGCCAGTCGTTTGGGGCGCACCCCAACACAACCACCGGACCATCCTGCCGCCGCGCGCCTGCCGCAATCAGCGCCTCGATCTTGCGGCGCATATAGTTGCTGGCAAAATGCTCCGCTGCCGTAGAGGCCTTGCCACGATGCCAGCGATCCCCGATGTGCGCCATCACGGGCACGATGATCCGCTCGCTCACCGTCTCAAAGCCAAAGATCGCGAACGCCTCGGCAAGGATCTGATCCGCCTTGCACTCATCAAAATCCAGCAATGCCGCCGCCAGACTTTGCCGAACGTCGCTCAGATCGGCGCGGATTTCCGTGTTGGCTTCTGCCGGCGGCGTCTGCTCGCGCGCTTGCCGCTCTTGATACTGCCAAAGCGCAAGCGCCTGGCTGATGGTCATGCCCTCATTAATCCGTCCCTTGAGCCAGATTAGCAGCATAATATCCCGCTCGGAATAAAGGCGGTATCCGCCTTCCGTCCGGCTGGGCGCCAGTGCGCCATACCGGCGCTCCCATGCGCGCAGGGTAGCCGCCGGCAAACCGGTCGCCTCGACAACAGCCTTAATATTATAGACAGGCTGAGCATCGAGCTTCTTCCCTGGTCTGCCAAACCCTGATTGCACCATTTATCCATCATCTCCCCGCACCGGCATTGCGCCGTGCGTATGTATAACCTTTTTATACCACACGCCGCGCGGTTTGTCAATAGTTTGTTTAGGCTTTTTTGGAAATTGGTCTGCGGCAATTTCACACGCGGAGACGCGGAGACCGCGGGGAAGAATCATTTCTTCCGCGGTCTCCGCGTCTCCGCGTGATTTAAGATGCGCCGAGGTACAGGGGAAAGTAGATGAAAATTAGCGTCGCTTGAGGCCCGCCGCAACTTGCGCGGCGCTTTCACCCAGATACGCCTCCGGGAATAGATCACGCAGCGCGGGATCGGCGTTGAACGCATAACCGCCCACTACCAGGCGAGGTTTCGGCGCTGGCATGTGCGCGATGGCTTCCTGCACGTGAACGAGGTCGCCCGTCGCGGTCTCGCGGGTCGTCGCTGAGACGCACACCAGTTCGGGGCGCAGGCGCTTGATCTCCTCGATCAGATGTTCCGCAGGCACGTTCTGGCCCAGATAGATTACGCGCCAGCCGTGACGCCTGAGCGAGAGCGAGACGAGCAGAATTCCGATGTCGTGCCATTCGGCGGGGGCCGAACCGGTGATCGCCAGCGGCCCTGTATCGGGCTGATCGTACGCGTGGAACAATGCCGTCAATCGGCGGCGCAGGAACGCCGTCGCGAAGTGCTCCTGCACAATGGACACTTCGCCGCGATGCCAGCCCGCGCCAATTTCCGTCAACGCAGGGGCGATGATCTCTTCCGCCACGGTTTCCACGGGATAGAGCGCGAACGCCTCGTTGAGCAACACCTCAGCTTCCGTCTCGCGGAAGGCCAGCAGCCGCCTCATCAACTCTTCGGCAATCGCCGCCTGGCTGCGCACCGCGTTCACCGGCGTTGACGCATTGAAAGGTTGGCCTGGCAACGCACTCAGTGACATCGCCAGTTCCGGCTCCTCGCCGCTTTCGTGATACCGCTCCAGCAGCGCCACGGCCCGGCTGATCGCCACCCCCGCGTCAACCTGGCTCTTCAACCAGAGCAGGGTCGCGATATCGCGCTCGGAATAGAGCCGGTAGCCGCCATCGCTGCGGCCCGGCGCGAGCACGTTGTACCGGCGCTCCCACGCGCGCAGCGTCGCAGAGGTCATCCCGGTGATCTGGACCACCGTCTTGATCGTGTAAACAGGCGTATCATCGAGCGGGTTGGCGGCGTAGGAGTCAGCCATTATTGAAAAAAAATCTCCATAAATCGATCAAAAGATTCGCATCGCGGGCCAGCAACAGGTTGAAATAAAACTCACGCCTTCAACTCGGAGACGATCTGCGTGGCGGCTGCCAACATCTCCGGCGCCTGCTCGAAGATCGCCAGCCCGTCTTGATCGGCCCCCACCGCCGCCATCGAGAACGGCAGGCTGCCCAGATAGGGAATCCCGGCCGCGTGCTCACGGATGAACGCTTCATCTGCGGGGCCGCGCACCTTGTTTCCCACCAGGTAGATCTGCTTGATCCCCAACTCCGCGGCCAGCCCGCGAATCTGCTCCGCGGTACCCAGGCTGCGCAGTCCCGGCTCGACCACGATGATAAACGCATCCACCGAGGCGGCTGTCCCCCGGCCCAGATGCTCTACTCCGGCCTCCATGTCGAGGATCAACGTTTGATCCTTCCGCAGGAGCAGGTGCGTCACCAGCGCCTTGAGCAGCGCGCTCTCCGGGCAAATGCACCCCGCCCCGCCGCCGCGCACCGTGCCCAGCCGCAGCAGCCTGACGCCCTCATGCGTCACACTGAACCGTTCGGGGATATCGTCCACCTTCGGGTTGAGCTTGAACCAACCGCCGATCGTGCCCGGCTGCGCGCCCGTGCGCTCGTAGATCAGCGCCTCCATCTCGGCAATCGGCTCCAGGGTCGCGTCCAGCTCGGCGGGCAACCCGAACGCCAGCCCCAGGTTGCCCGCCGGGTCCGCGTCAATCGCGATCACGTCGAGCCCGCGCTGGGCGTAGATATACGATAGCAGCGCCGTCAGCGTGGTCTTGCCGACGCCGCCTTTTCCCGTGATGGCAATTTTGGGCATGGGGTTTGCTCTCCTCGAGCGCCCGACCAGAACAGCCCGGCGCATCTTTCGACAAACATATCACAATTCTTGACCCGGAAATGCGTGCTAAACTACATTTTGCGGCAGATTGCGATTATTCGCGGCGATACTGGAGTATAATCGGGAAGAAATGGCACTGACACGCGGGTTGAAAGGTGTGTATAATCTGACGGTTATAATCAACCCGCGTTAGCTATCCATCGAAAGACCCACCACATATGCAAGCATCTATCCTGATCATGTTCAGCCTTGGCCTGGCGCTGCTCATCGGTGGGGCCGAGTTGTTGGTGCGCGGCGCGTCCCGGTTGGCGACTTCGTTCGGCATCTCGCCGCTCGTCGTCGGGCTGACGGTCGTCGCCTTCGGCACCAGCTCGCCGGAGTTGGCAATCTCGCTGGCATCGAGTTTTGCCGGTCAGGGTGATCTGGTTGTGGGCAACGTGGTGGGCAGTAACATCATCAACGTGCTGCTGATCCTCGGCGTGGCCGCAGCCATCAGCCCGCTGCTCGTCGCCGCACAGCTCGTCCGCATCGAGGTGCCGCTGGTCATCGGCGCGGGCGTGTTGGTCTACGTGTTGGGACGAGACGGCGCCTATGGCCGCGCCGACGGGCTGCTGCTGTTCGCCGGTGCAATCACCTATACGGTATTCGTCATCCGGCAGAGTCGCAAGGAAACGCGGGCGGTACAAGAAGAATATGCGGAGGCTTTCGATGGGCGCGCGCAGGTGGGGCGTTCCTCGGTTCTCTTGCAGGTGGGGCTGATCGTGGCCGGGCTGGTTGCCCTCATCGTGGGGTCGCGCTGGCTGCTCGATAGCGCCGTTGCGATTGCCCGCGGGCTGAACGTCAGTGAACTGGTCATCGGCCTGACCATCGTCGCGCTGGGCACCTCTGCCCCCGAGCTGGCGACCTCCATCCTGGCGGCCCTGCGCGGCGAGCGGGACATCGCGGTGGGCAACGTGGTCGGCAGTAACCTCTTCAACTTGCTCGGCGTGCTGGGGCTGACCGCCGCCATTTCGCCGCAGGGCGTCGCCATTCCCGCGGCCGCGCTCACGCTCGATATCCCGTTCATGATCGCGACCTCCATCGCCTGTCTGCCGATCTTCTTCACGGGCTATCGCATCGCGCGGTGGGAAGGGTTCCTCTTCCTCGGCTACTACGTCGCGTACACGCTCTATCTGATCCTTGCGGCGACGCAGCATGATGCGCTGCCGCGCTTCAGCCTCGTCTTCTTCGAGCTGATCGCACCGCTCACCGTCGTCACCCTCGGCGTCCTGGCCGTCCGCGTCATCCGCACCAACAGCCACACCGCATAGACGCCTCCGCCCCCCCATTTCTCACGCGGAGACGCGGAGACCGCGGAGAAAAATATTCTTCCGCGTTCTCCGCGTCTCCGCGTGATTAAGGTGCAATCTTATCCGGTCAGCACCGTCTCTAACTGTGTCGCCAACTTCCGGTCGTCGGTCAGGCCGTAATTCGCATGGCGCACCACCCCGCCAGCGTCCACAATCAACGTCGTGGGCAGGGTGAACACGCCGTATCGCTGCGCCTCATCCTGCCGCAGATCCGCATCAATCTTCTCAATCGCCAGCCGGTCGCCATACGCCACCTGCACCTGCTCCAGGAAGCGGCCCTGCGCGGCGCACGGCGCGCAGTGATCGCTGCGGAAATAAAGCACCGCCGGCTTCCCGCGCTCGCCCTCATCCACGCGCCCTACGCGGCGCAAACGCCAGTACACGAACAGCCAATATCCCACGATCCCCGCCGCCACAAGAACCGCCGCCAGCGCGATCCGCTCGATCATTGTGCATCATCCCCTTGCAAGCGGTTATGACCGAAGCCCGTCGCGCCCAGCCGGTTGAGCTGATAATAGACGAAGCAGCCGGCGCAGAACCCCAGGAACAGGTTCGCTGCGGCCAGCCCGATCACCAGCCAGACCAGCCCCCACCCCACGACAGGCAGCCCCGCCAGCAGGGCCACGAGCCCCAACAGCACGAACGTCCCGCCCAGCCCCTGCGCGAAGCGGTGCGGCTCCGGGTTATCCTCGATCACGTTCGGTTTGACGATCCCGGCCGGTTTCAGGACCTTACGATAGAACTGCTGGAACAGCGCTAGTTGCGGCGCAATCGTGCCCACCAGCATCACCGCGGCGACAAAGCCCACGATGAGCGGGCTGTTCAACACGAACGCCAGTATGAGAAAGGTGATGATCAGCGCCTGGTTCACGCGCAGCGCCGATTGATCCACCCGGCGCGCGATACGAGTTGACATAAGTACACTCCACGATCACAGGATATGATGGGCCGGCAGGCAAACAAAAAACGACAGCACTGCACCGCTCTCACCGATGTGCGAGGGTCGTGCCGCCGTTCGTTCGCGAAAATTCAGATTAAGAAGTAAAAGTTTCGGAGACGAGGTTGGCTAACGCCCTCGCTCCCAACAGAAGCATGTTGACTTCATTCGAACCGTTCTGATCTGCGGATTTGCCGTCATAAGTGGAGTGATCCTATCACCCTTTCCGCGTTGGTCCAGTAGTCGTGTTTACACTTTGCGCAGTTATGCCATTTCCCTTTCTCACGCGGAGACGCGGAGATCGCGGAGAAGAATGATCCCTTCCGCGGTCTCCGCGTCTCCGCGTGAGAAAGATGCGCTCGGACATGGATGGGATTTGCATCCAGTAAATCCTGTCGGCTAAAGCGAAATTTAACTTCCCTTTTCGCGCGCCTTTGTGATATCCTGTCTTCACAGGAGACCCCTTTTCCCACATGGAAGCGTTTCTGTCCGTAGAGACCGTCGTCATCGAGCTGCTGCTCGTCGTGTCACTGGTGGCTATCGCCGTCCGGCGTTTCCGCGTGCCCTACACCGTCGCGTTGGTGATCGCCGGCCTCTTCATCACCAGCCAGCAACCGGTTGACATCACGATCGCCCCGGAACTGATCCTCGCGTTGCTGGTGCCGCCCCTCATCTTCGAGGCCGCGTTTCACATCAACCTGCGCGAGCTGCAACGCAGTTTGCCCCGCATCTTGCTGCTGGCCGTGCCGGGCGTCATCATCAGCATGTTCCTCGTCGGCGGCATCGTCAACGTGACGACCTCGCTGGCCTTGCCCGTGGCGCTTCTCTTCGGCGCGTTGATCTCCGCCACTGACCCGGTCGCCGTCGTCGCGCTGTTCCGCGCCCTCGGCGCGCCGCGCCGGCTCTCGCTCCTCATGGAAGGCGAAAGCCTCTTCAACGACGGCACGGCCATCGTCCTCTTCAACGTCGTGCTGGGCATCGTCCTCACCGGCCATTTCAGCCTGGTCGAAGGCATCGGCGACTTCATTCGCGTGGTGGCGGGCGGCCTGGCCGTTGGCATCGTCGTGGGCTGGGTCGCCTCGCGCGCCATCGCCGCCATTGACGATTACCTCATCGAAATCACTATCACCACGATCATCGCCTTCGGTTCATACCTGATTGCAGAGCGACTGCACTTCAGCGGCGTGCTGGCGGTGGTCGCCGCGGGGCTGGTCAACGGCAACCTGGGGCCGCGCGGCATGAGTCCCACCACCCGCATCGTCCTCTTCAACTTCTGGGAATACGTCGCGTTTCTCGCCAACTCGATGGTTTTCCTGCTGATCGGCCTGCAAATCAACATCCCGACGTTGGTCGCCAACTGGCAATCGGTCGTGTGGGCCATCATTGCCGTGTTGATTGCACGTGCGGTTGTGATCTACGGCCTGGGCTTCATGAACAACCGCGTCTTCGAACCGATCCCGGCCAAGTGGCTGCACGTGATGAACTGGGGCGGGTTGCGCGGGGCCATTGCACTGGCGCTGGCGCTCAGCCTGCCCGCCGCCGTCGGCCCCGACCGGAACCTGGTGCGGGTGATGGCCTTCGGCGTGGTGCTGTTCACCCTGCTGGTGCAAAGCACCACGATGGGCCCGTTGCTGCGCCGGTTGGGGATCGTCACGCGCAGCGAAGTCGAGGTAAATTACGAGTTGGAGCATGCCCGGCTGCTCTCGTTCCAGTCCGCCGCCGAACATCTCGAAGACATGCACCGCAACGGCTTCATCACCACCCAAGCGTGGGAAACGTTACGGCCCGAACTGATGGAACAGGCGCAGGAGATGGCGCTGTCGGTGCGCCAGCTTCAGGCGGCCTATCCGGAGCTGGCCGAAGAGGAAATCAAAGATGCGCGGCGCGAACTGCTGCGCGCCCGGCGCAGCGCGCTGCTGGGCCTCCGCCGCGATGGCATTATCTCGCAAGAAGCGATGGATCGCCTGGGCACCGAACTCGACATCAGCCTGGCCGAAGAAGAGATCGGCCTACCTCCGATGGTGGTCGAAGTGGATTACGACGAACCAGCTTCAGAAGACCGCCCCGCCTGAATGGACAGGATTTACAAGACGTACAGGATGGCACGATTTCTCATCCTGTGCATCCTGTAAATCCTGTTGCCCCGGCTACATCCGCTGCCCCAGAATGCTGATTGCGAACTCGCCTTGCCCCCACATCTCCGCCGCCGTTTCCTCGCCGCTCGCGGCTGCGACCACCCAATCGAAGATGCGCCGCCCCACGTCGGCCACGCTCTCACCCGCGGCGACAATCGTCCCCGCGTCCACGTCCATGTCATCCCCCAACCGCTCGTACATCGCGCTGTTCGACGCCACCTTGACCACTGGCGCAATCGGGCAGCCCACCGGCGAGCCGCGCCCCGTGGTGAAGACCACCACCTGCGCGCCGCCCGCCACCATCCCCGTCACCGATTCGGCGTCCTGTCCGGCGGTATTCATGATCACCAACCCCCGCTGCGTGGGTCGATGCGCGTAGCCGATGAACTCGCGCACCGGCGTCCTGCCGCCCTTCGAGATCGCCCCCAGCGACTTCTCCTCGATGGTTGTCAGCCCCCCGGCGATGTTCCCCGGCGTCGGCTGTGCCCCGCGCATATCTACCCCCATCCGCCGCGCCTCCGCCTCCCACACCGCCGTCGCCTCCCACAGTTGCCCCGCGATCTCTGGGGTGGTGCGCGCCTCCAGTAGATGCTCTGCGCCGATCGCCTCCGGCACTTCCGAGAGGATCACCGTGCCGCCCGCGGCCACCACCAGATCGCTCGCCGCGCCGACTGCCGGGTTCGCCGTGATCCCCGACCACGCATCCGACCCCCCGCACTCCAACCCAACTACCAGTTCTGATAGCGGAATCGGTTCGCGCTGCGCGCGCCCGGCCTCAGCCAGCAATTCGCGCGCGACCGCCACGCCGCGTTCCACCGTGCTGCGGCTGCCGCCCTCCTCCTGAATGGTCAGCCGCCGGATCGTCGTCCCCCCATCCGCCAACCGTGCGCCGATCTCCGTGGTGGGCAGCGTCTCGCACCCCAGTCCCACCAACAGCACCGCCCCTACGTTGGGATGCTGCGCATACTCCTCCAGCACCCGCTGCGTCTGCCGGTGGTCATCGCCCAATTGGCCGCAGCCGTAGACGTGCGTGATTGGCGTGACTTCCGGTACGAGTTGCGCGATGCGCCGCACCACGCCGTTGGCGCACTGCACCGCGGAGAGCACCACCACGTGATTCCGCACCCCGACCCGGCCATCCTTGCGCCGGTAGCCCATAAAGGTAGTCACATCGGGAACGGACGCCACCTCGCTGCTCCCATGCAGGTGCGCCGCCGCCGCGCCGTCCTGCGCCACGCGCTCGTCGCGCGCAAGGTCGCCGCGCCCGCGCAGGCTCTCCACGTTGTGTACGTGAACGTGCGCGCCCGCCTGGATCGCCGTCGTCGCGCGCCCGATGGGCTGGCCGTATTTAAAAATCAACTCGCCCGCCGCAATCGCCCGCCGCGCGCACTTGTGGCCGGACGGGATCGCCTCGACGGTCGTCACCGTTTCTCCCCCGGCATCCACGGTCGCGCCCGCAGGCAAATCCACCACGGCCAACATCACGTTGTCCGCTTCATTCATTAATAGTGCTCGCATGATTTTCTCGCTTGATCCAAGAATTGAACTCGATGGCACGACAGCCAGTGCATTCTACGCGCCCCCCGCCCTTTGCGCAAGCCTCCGCGCTCACGCGGAGACGCGGAGAACGCGGAAGGAATCATTCTTCTCCGCGTCTCCGCGTGATCAGGATGCGCCCGCTGCGGCGCCGCGCCTTTGGAAATCCTGTCCTCTTTGACCTGCCCTGCGGCTACGGGGTATAATCGCATCTTGATCTCAAGGAGCAACCATGACGCGCGAAGAAATCGTCAAACTCACCGCCCTCAGTTCGTGCGCCGGCTGAGCGTCCAAGCTGCCTCCTGAGCAGCTCGCGCAGGTCTTGCGCTCACTCGACAATATGTTTCCGCCGGAGCAATACCCCGACTTGCTGATCGGGCTGGGGAGCGTGGACGACGCGGCCGTCTACCGGCTGAACGACGAGCAGGCGCTGGTGCAAACCGCGGATTTCTTCACCCCGGTCGTGGATACCCCCTACGAATACGGCGCAATCGCCGCGGCCAACGCCATGAGCGACGTCTACGCCATGGGTGGCGAGGTGCTCTTCGCGCTCAACATCGCCGCCTTCCCGCCTGACCTCCCGCCGAGCATGTTGGCCGAGGTGTTGCGCGGCGGCGCGGAGGTTGTGCGCTCCGTGGGCGCGGCCATCGCCGGCGGCCACACCATCCAGGACAAGGAGCCGAAATATGGCCTTGTTGTCACCGGCATGGTGCACCCCGATCATATCCTCACCAAAGGCGGCGCGCAGCCCGGCGATCACCTGCTCCTCACCAAGCCGCTCGGCGTGGGCACGATCACCACGGCGGTGAAACGCGAGATCGTCGCTCCGGAGCATCTGGCTGCCGCGATCGCCAGCATGACCCGACTCAATCGTACCGCGGCGCAGGCGGCCCAAGCCGTCGGCGCGCGCTCGGCCACCGATATCACCGGTTTCGGCCTCATCGGCCACGCCGCGGAGATGGCGGAGGCGGCGGGGTTACGTTTCCGCATTCGGTTCGACGCCCTGCCGTGGCTGCCCGGCGCGCTCGGTTATGCGGAGGAGTGGGTTTTCCCCGGCGGCGCGTTCAACAACCAGGCGTTTTACAAGCCTGTCACCACCTACACCCGTTCGCTGGCCGATTGGCAGGAGGCGCTGCTGCACGATCCGCAGACCTCCGGCGGCTTGCTGATCGCCATCCCCGCAGGTCAGGTGGACGCGTTCCAGCAATTCTGCGAAGCGCGCGATCTGGAAACCTGGGACATCGGAGAGGTCGTCGCGGGCGAAGGCATCGAGATCGTCTGAAGAAAAACAGCACAGAAACCCGGTTTCTCGAAGAAACCGGGTTTCTAAGTTAAGGCAATTCGTGTAATTCGTGGCTAAATTCTGTCACCGGCACGACATCAAACCGGAAGCGGCGCTGGAAGCGGCGCAGCACGCGGAGGATCGGCGCGCCGAAGAAGAGGATTAACAGCGCGTTGCCGCCGGCGCGCCCGACATCCCACCAGAGCGAGGTGGTGACATAGAAGAAGGCGTAGTTGCGCACGGTCTGCCACATTGGCGTGCCCGGCTGCCAGTTCTCCGATGACTGCGCCCCGCCCGCCAGGAACGGCCAGAACCAGATATTCATGATCGCGCCGAAGAGCAACCCCAGCACGCCCCCCCAGATTGCCAGGATCACCGGTTCCCCGCGCCCCAGACGTTTCATGTTCGGCAGGAAGCCCGAGAGCATCCCCATCCAGCCGGTCGCGAACATCTGATAGGGCAGCCACGGCCCCACCCCGCCGCCGATCAGCGCGGAGACCAGCAGCGAGAGCGCCCCCAGCAGGAACCCGAAGGTTGGTCCATACGCGTAACCCGCCAGCACCGGCAGCACGAAGATGGCCGAGAAACCCGCCGGGCCGGGGACAGCGCGCATGATCGCGTTCGCCGCCACCAGCACGCCCAGCACCGCAATAAACTTGCTGGTCAGTTGCCGCCCCGATAGACTGGCGAACACCACGGCGAGACAGAGCAGCACCAGCACCACGAACACCAGCGGCGCATCGGCGGTGTGCGCCATCATGCCATCTGCGGGAACGGCGGGCAGGAAGAACGGATAGAGGAACGCGCCCAGCCCCAGCAGGCTCGCCAGCAGCAGCACCGCCGCCGACATCAGGCGCTCGGAGTTAGTCCCCAGGGGTAGTTCCGTCGCCGGGGCGACGGTTGCGTCAACTTGCGCTGAACTGGACATCATCCACCACGAGGTAACGCGGGTCGCGGAAGAGCTTGTTGATCTGCGAGGCGAACACCTGCGAATCGCTCATCACATCGCGCGCCGGCCCATCCACCACCACCTGCCCCTCGGCCAGAAGCACCACCCGATCCGCGCAGGCCGCCACCAGTTCCACATCGTGGGTCGCCATCACGACGGCCCGCCCCTCCACCTTGAGTTCCGTCAACAGGACGGCCAGCGAATGCTTCTGCTCGTAATCGAGCCCGCGCGTCGGCTCATCCAGCAAGATCACCTGCGGGTTGGCCACCAGGATAGACGCCAGCGCGGCCCGCTGGCGCTGCCCCACGCTGAGGTCGCGCGGGTCGCGATCGGCTACGTCGGCCAGCCCTAGCCGCGCCAGCAAGCGCATGTCGGCGTCGGGATCGGTGGGCATCCCGTGGCCGCGCCGTGTGAAGGCCAGCTCGGCCAGCGTCGTATCGTTGAACAGCAGCGAGCCGGGGTCTTGCGGCACGTAGCCGACCGTCTGGATGATGTCGCTGAGCGCGAGTTCCTTCGTGTTGCGCCCGCCCACCATCACCTGTCCCTGTTCCGGCGTCAGCAGCCCTACCATCTGCCGCAGCAAGGTGCTCTTACCCGAACCATTGCGCCCCATCAGTGCTACGAACTCACCGGGGCGCACCGCCAGATTCACGTCGCGCAATGCGGGCCGCCCCCCATAACCGTAATGCACCCCGCGCGCGGCGATCAGCGGGGCCAACGCATCCGATGGCGTGTGGTCAGAGGACGGCGCCGGCTCGATGCGGTCGCCCAACGCACGCGCGAACGCGCGCCCTTCTTTGATGGTCAGCGGCAGCGGGTCCCAGCCTAACCGCTTCCCCAGCTCGATCAGCGGCGGCGCCCACGGTAGTTGCGCGACGATGACGCGCGGCGCATCCAGCACCGCCGCCTCGCCCGCGCCGGGGATATAGAGCACGCGGTCGGCGTATTGCAGGACACGCTCTAACCGGTGCTCGCTCAACACGATGGTCAACCCCAGGTCCTCGTTGAGGTGGCGCAGCGCGATCAGCACTTCCTCCGCGGCCTGCGGATCGAGCTGCGAGGTTGGCTCATCGAGCACCAGCACTTCGGGCTGCAAGGCCAGCACCGACGCGATGGCGACGCGTTGCTTCTCGCCCCCCGACAGCGTGCCGATGCGCCGGCTCCGCAGGTGCGCAATCGCCATCTGATCCAGCACTTCCTCCAACCGTTTGCGCATCGTGCCCTGGGTGATGCCGAAGTTCTCCATGGCGAACACCAGCTCATCTTCCACGGTGTCAACGACGAATTGCGCCTCCGGGTCCTGAAAGACAAAACCGACCAGATCGGCCATGCCACGCGGCGCAAGTTCCAGCGGGTTGCGGCCAAACACCTCCGCGCGCCCGGCCCAGCGCCCGCCGTAGAAGTGCGGCACCAGCCCGTTCAGGGTGCGCAGGAAGGTAGATTTGCCCGACCCCGACGGCCCCACCACCAGCACGAACTCGCCCGGCGCGATGGTTGCCGAGAAGTCGTCCAACGTCGGCGGCGTCTGGTCGGGATATGCGTACGTGACATTTTCAAGACGGATCAACGGAATGGTACTCCTGATGGCGCAACAACAACTGAAACGCCGGAACCGCCAGCAAAAGGATCGCCAGCCCCAACACCGGCTGGAAGGTCGGCCACGGCGAGTAAGGCGGATACGGGTAGTAGAACAGCCATTCGCCGCGGAAGAGCCAGGCGGCCAGCCAGATGACCGCGGCGGTGACGCCCACGGCCAGCACGATCCGGTCGCGGCGGCCCCATATCCACCGGCGATAGGTGGTGCGCTGCACCTGTTGCCCCTGCAACCAGAAACTGCTCCCCAGTAAAATGACCCCGCTCACAGAGAGCGTGATCCCCAGAGCACGCTCCTGGGGCCAGAACCCGATCGCGCCCAGCCCCACCACCAGCAAGGCCAGCCCGCCCAGCAGGATCCCCTGGATCAGCGTCCGGCGCTGCGGCGTGACGACCGCGATCGTGCCGCCATACCCGCGCGCTTCCATAGATTCGGCAAGCTGCATGGCCCGCTCCAGCGCGGTGACCAGCATCGGCATGATGAGTGGCAACAGATCGCGCAGCCCGCGAAACCGATGGCCGCGCACCTGCTGCGCTTCGCGGATATCCTGCCACGAGCCGACCATCTGCGGCACGAAGGCGACCGCAATCGCCGTGACTACCCCCGCCTGATACACGAAGCCCGGCGCCATCCGCAACAGCCGTGCCTGATCCACCGCCAGGTTGAAGACGGCGAAGATCAACAGCAGCCCGATGATCGAAAGGCCACCTGTCAAACCGAACAGCAACGACTCCAGGGTGATCGGCCCGCCGATGATGGGCCAGCTTTCGGGCAGCGCGAAGAGCACGATGTCGCCATGATGGTTCGTGAGTGCCGTGAAGGGGATGGTGAAGAGCCAGAGCAGCGCGCCAAACCGCACGAGCGTCGCCCAGCCGCGCGCCGTGGCGTTGTCCTGGCCCAGCGCCATGAAGTTGATGCCTGCAACCATCAGGAGCAGCGCCAGGTAGAGCGGGTTGCGCGTTGTCAGCGGCGGCAGCGCGGCCGCCGCCAGCCAGGCTACCCAGGCGACGGGATGAAATGTCTCGTCTCGCATCGGGTTCAATGCACGCGGCTGCGCTGCCAGACCCATGCCGCCGCGCCCAACAGGCCCGCCGCCATCAGCAGGAACATCCCATAACCCGGCAAGGCGGCAGGATCAAGCGCCTGCGCCGTCTGCGCCTGGCTGGCGATCTCCACACCCGCTGCGTCGCCCGCCAGCGCCAGCAGAATCGGTGTTGGGGTCGCGCGATCCCCCGCGCGCGCATCGAGTTGCGCCTGCGCGATCAACACCGGCGTCGGCAGCGCCGTCAACGCCAGCTCGAGCGCGTCGGGCGTCGCCGTGTAGAGCGGGCGGATCTCGGGCGTCGCCGTAACCTCGAGCGCCGCCGGCTGCGCCTCGGTGACCAGGCTCATCTCGGCCGGACTCGGCTCTACCGGCGGGGGCAGGGTCGAGAGCGGCGCGGCCATGTCGGGGTTTGGGATCGGGGCCGGTTGCTGCGGCGCGGGTTGCTGTGGTTGCGGCTGCGGCTGTTGCGGCGCGACCGTCGGCGCGCCCTGCCCCGGAAGTTGCGGCCCGCCGTTCAGCACTTCGATCGTCACTTCGCGCGTAAGTTGGCCTATCGCGTTCGCAGCGATCAGCACGTAACGCTGTGACGCCGTCGGGCACACCTCGCGCCGATCTTGCGCGGCGACCTGCACGCCGTCCAATGTCACGCTGGTCGCATCAAAAATGACCCAGGTCAGCACGGTGCATTCGCCCGGCTCGACCAACAGCTCGTCTGCCTCGAAGTCGCCGTCGGGCGGCTGATCGGTCTCCGGCTCGGGCGTGTTGCCCCGCACAATCGGGGGCGTCGTATTCGAGTTGCAGATCTGCTGGAAGGTAAAGGCGGGCGGCTCGGTACCGGTTACCCAGTTGCCCGGCCCCCACGACCACCCCTCCAGCGCCCCGTCGGACACGCTGTAAGACCCCGCGCCGGTATCGGAATACTCCCACTCGTTGTTGACCCGATGCCAGTATGACCAGTACTCGCACTGTGCGCCGCCGCGACATCGGCAAAAACAATCGTCTACCCCACAACCGACGTCGTTCACCTTGCAAACAGCGCTGCCCTGGTCGGTCTCGGCATCAATCACGATGCTCCAGCCCGTCCGGCGCAACAGTTCCTCGCCGGTGATTGAAACCTCCGGGAACGTGACGCATTTCACGAGGTTTTGCCCGTCTGCAAAGCGCGCAACGACCGCCGCGCGATTGAGCTGGGTCTGGGCCGAAACCGTCGCCCGCTCCATCGTCGCCGCAGTCAGCAGCAACATCACGATCAGTGCAAGCTTTCGTACCAACGGCTTGGTTCCTTTTATCCTCTGACTCTCCCTCACCCAACTTCTCCCGGGGGGAGAGGGGCCAGACTGCCTACCGGCGCGCCTTCATGCGCGCATAGGCCGCCAGCCCGGCCGCGCCCGACGCCAGCAGCAGGATCGTGCTCGGCTCGGGGATACCCACCGGCTCGGGCGATGACGTCAGATCCTCGATCTGTGCGAACGTATAGACGGGCGGCTGCACGGTCGGGTTGAAGCTCTCGTCGAACCCGCTCCACGCAAAGCCTTCCACCGCGCCGTCCGCCGGAACGAACGCGCCGATCCCCTGCATCGCCGACACCCACCCATCGGATTCCGCATTCAGGTGATAGTACGCCCAGAAATGCGCGGGGTCGCAGAAACAATTGTCCGCCGGACAGCCTACATTGTCAATACTGCACAGGGCGGGGCCAAAGTCCGTGCTCTCGCTTACCAGATCAATATCCGCCGCCGCCAACACATCGAAGGTCGTCGCGGCCGCCGGCACGGTCACGATCTCCACGTGTGCTTCGCTCTCCGGGTACGCGATGACGATCCCAACCCGCTTGGTTCCACCATCTTCCGCCAGCGCCAGGGGCGCGCCGACCGTCAACACCAGCATCACCAGCAACGCAGCCACAAAGAAACGCCGATTCATGAGTTCCTCTCCTCCCGCATAACGAAAATTAGTGAATGTGCTGAAGGGGAGACCTGCGGCCGGTTTTGCGACTTGGGACGTCGTGAGCTAAACCGGCTAAAGCCTCTAATCCAGACTACGAGAACTTTAGATTAGACTTCATCCCCCGCGGACTGCGCATCCTCAGATGCGTCCCGTTGTGTCGAAGCGCATCTGAGGATGCTCACTCCGCGAGGCACGAGGATCTGATCGCGCCTCACCCCGCGAGGCATGAGGATCTGATCGCGCCTCACCCCCGCGCAACACCAGCGGCAGATAGAGCGGCCGGCGCTGCGCCAGCGCCATCAGCGCCTCCAGCGTCGCCATCAGCCGCACCTCTTCCCGGCCCGGTTGCTGGATATACACGAACGCCCCCGACGGCTCCTGGAAGCCGAGCAGCGCTTGCAGCCCGCCCACGCCGCCCTGCTGGAAGCGCGGCGCGTTCGGGTTGTAGCCCGCCGCGCGCAGCCCACCGACCGCCAGCGCCGTCGAGTTGGCGTTCGCCGGGTTCGGGTCGGGCGCAGGGTTGACGCCCCAGCCCGCCGAGGTAAGCTGCGCGGCATCGAGATAAGCGGCGGCATTGGCGAAACTCGCCGCTTGCGGCTGCCGCGCGATCCCCGCCAGCAGGGTCAGCACGCGCCCGGTGGTGTCCACGTCACCCTTAGCGCCGTCGAAGCTCCAGAACCAGTTCCCATCGGGCAACTGCGCGTCAACCAGCGCCTCATACGCCTTTACGGGTACGGGCCGCCCCGCGCGTAGCAACCCTTCGACGGCCAGCGTGTGCCTGTAGAGATAGTCGGGGTGATAGCGCCCCGTGGCCGGATCGTAGGCCGCCTCGATCAGCGCAATCAGATCCGTGCCGCCGAACGCCCGCGGATTCGCGCCGGCCAGCGCGGCCGCGCGCAACACCTTGCCCGCCTCGCCTGCCCCGCGCGTCACATAGCCTGGGGCCAGTGCCTCCAGCGCGTCCAGCGCGCTCACTCCGTCACTCCCGGTCCACGCCGGGCCGTCCGAGTCCTCGCCCAGCAGCGCCAGCGTATACACCGCATCAGAGGTGACGCTCGTCCCACCAAAGCTACCGTCGGCGCGCTGCTGGCCGTGCAGCCAGGTCAGCGCCGCCTGGATCGCCGAAGGTACGGACTCCTCCGCGCGCGCGGCCGGAACGTGCGGCCACAACAAGAAGCCCAGGATCATGAAGATGGTCGTAAATCGTCGCATATCCGCATCCTTGAAATTAAAAACGCCCGCAAGGGGGCGTTTTGTGCTCAAGCGATTAAGCATTAAAACGAAAACCCCTTGCCTGTTGCAGCAAGGGGAGAGGATACGGGCGTCGGCCAATCGGCGCCTGTTCCCACTCCCTTTACCTCGAAGGTCGTCGAGAACTGGCAGAGCCGGGTTTTCTGGCTTGCCCCCGCGCATAGCGGAGACATACAGTTGCGGGACAGCGCCGGACTCGCACCGGCTTACCCCATTCGCCTGCCAGCGATTCAATTATGTAACGTGACTTACGATATCATACCGGCGGGCGCGTGTCAAATCTCAAAGGCCGTGGGGTGAGATTTTCGACAGTCGCCGCGCGGGGAGTCATAAGGCGCGCGGTTGACAATGACCTGGGCCGGGGCTATACTCCAAACGTAATGATCAGTGGAGCGAGGAGCAAGGGATGGAGTACAAGGATTACTACGAGATCCTTGGTGTAGATCGAAACGCAACCGAAAGCGACATTAAGAAGGCGTATCGCAAGTTGGCGCGCAAATATCACCCCGATGTGAACCAGGGCGACAAGGCTGCTGAAGCGCGTTTCAAAGAAATCAACGAGGCCAACGAAGTCCTTAGCGATGCCGAGAAACGTCGCCAGTATGACGAGATGGGGCAGCAGTATCAGCGCTGGCAGCAGACGGGCGGCCAACCGGGCGGCTTCGATTGGAGCCAGTATGCGAATGCGGCGGGTCAGCCGGGCGCGAGCTATGGCGGCACGCGCGTCGAATATGCGGACCTGAATGACCTTTTTGGCGGCGGGGGCGGCGGAGGCAACTTTTCCGACTTCTTCGAGTCCATGTTCGGCGGGGGCGGTTATGGCGGGGGGCGCACCGTTTATGAATCGCCGCGCGGCACGCGCGCGCCGGCGCGCGGGCAGGATATCGAAGGCGAAGTGGACGTCACCCTCGAAGAGGCGTATCACGGCACGCAGCGGATGCTCTCGATTGACGACGGACGGCGGCTGGAAGTGAAGATTCCGCCCGGCGTCAAGACCGGCTCGAAGGTGCGCGTGCAGGGCGAAGGTGGGCCGGGCGCGGGTGGCAGCCGCGGCGACCTGTATCTGCGTGTGAATGAACTGCCGAATGCGGTATACGAACGCCGCGGCGATGACCTCTATCGCGATGTGGCCGTGGACCTGTTCACGGCGCTGTTGGGCGGCGAGGCGCGCGTGGACACGATGACGGGCCCGGTGGTATTGACGATCCCGCCGGGGACGCAGCCCGGGCGTAAGTTCCGGCTCAAGGGGCAGGGGATGCCCAAACTGCGAACTCCCAGCGAGCATGGCGACCTCTATGCGCAAGTGCGCGTGAATCTTCCCGATAAACTCAACGACCGGGAGCGCGAGCTGGTACGTGAGTGGCAGCAGCTCAGAGGCGACTCCCGCTAATCACCCGACTGCACGACCCGCCGTCGGGTTCTACACCAGACAGGAGGGTGCGCAATGATGCGTGAACAAGACCTGAAGGAACTGGCGGAACTGATCAGCCCTCAGGAACCGATCCTCAGTCTCTATCTGAACGTCGAGCCGCAGCAACGGAATGCGGACGAGTATAAGCTTGCTTTGCGGAAGTTATTGGAGCAAGCCGCCGAGCGGGGCGCTGCATCCGCTGATATCGAACGGATCGAACGTTTCTTCGAACATGAATATGACCGTCAGGGTCGTGGGGTCGCCTGTTTTGCGCAGAGCGAAACCGGCTTCTGGCGAGCCTATGCCCTGCCGGCTGCCATGCAAGATCACGTGCATGTGGGCCGGCGTCCTTATTTGACGCCGCTGAGCGATGTGTGGGATGCCTATGGACGGTTGGGAGTGATCAGCGCGGACCGGGAGGGCGCGCGGGCCTTCGTCTATCACCTGGGTGCGCTGGAAGACTCGGCAGGCACGCTGGGGGCGGAGGTCAAACGGCATAAGCAGGGCGGCTGGGCCTCGCAGAAACTCCAGCGGTATGAGGATCAGGAAGCGCGCCACAATTTGAAGGAGGCCGCCGGGTGGGCGGATGACTACCTGCGGGAGCACGAGGTTAAGCGTGTGGTTCTTTCGGGGACGGACGGCAACCTGGCGCTGTTGCGCGAGGTGCTGCCGCGTAGTCTGCAAGATCGCGTGATTGGCCAGATGAACCTGGATATGAACGCGACGCCTGCTCAGTTGTGGGAGCGGGCGTTCGAGATTGCAGTGGACGCGCAGCAGCGGGCCGAGGCGGAATTGCTGGAGGAAGTGATTACGGCGGCTCACAAGGGCGGCGCAGGCGCGGTGGGCCTCAAGGATACGGTGGCGGCGATGCAGCAGGGCCGCATCTATCGCCTGTTGGTGGATCGCGGCTTTCATCAGCCGGGGTATCAATGCCGCAACTGCGGCGCGCTGACCGTCGAGGAGACGGAGAAGTGCCCGTATTGCGATGGCGAGTTGAGCACGACCACTGACGTGGTGAACCTGTTGGTGCAGCGCACCCTCGATGAGGGGTTGCAGGTGTCCATCATTGATGCGGCGTCGCAACTCGAGGCGTTGGACGGGCTGGCGGCGGTGCTGCGGTATTGACCGCGACAGCGTGATCGTCTGTGAGTAGGGGCGACCGGATAATGCATCTGTTCCAACTAATTACCTTAGTCTTCACTCCAAGCGTCTAGAAACAGCGCCAGCCGAGCGAAAAAGCCGGTTTCGCAGGGTGTTACAGCCGTCCGGTCAGGTAATCTGCGGCCCAACCGTGCGGATACGGGGCCTCACCGCAATCGCAAGTGCAGTTTCGGCGGTCTGGCGGGCGTTTGGCCTGCCATCTGGCGCAATTAGTTGGAATGGATGCCGGATAATGCCCGCCAAACGGAGACCGGTCGCCCTGTGTTAGTGTTGCGTTAGAGGGCAAGGGATTTGTAGGCGCACCTACGCATCCACGCGGGGCGCGCGTGTTACTATTTAAGCATACTGGGCGTATAGTCATCAGATGTAATGTTATAGATTCTGCGGTTTCTTCCCACTGAAATAAAGGGGTCATGACCCATGATGCGTTTTGATAAATTTACAGAACAGGCCCAGAACGCGGCGATGCGTTCATGGGAAATTACACAGCGTTTCGGGCACAGCCAGGTGGATGTTGAGCATCTTTTCCTGGCGTTGTTGGAACAACCCAACGGGTTGGCGCCGGAAATGCTGGAGCAAATGGGCGCGCCGCCGGAGCCGCTGCGCGAACGGTTGAACGATAATCTTCAGCGCACCCCGCGCAGCGTCGGTGCCGGCGCGTATCCGCAGCAGGTTACGCAAGTTTACATAACTCCCAGGCTGAAACGGGTTATTGACGTGGCGACCGAGGAGGCCCGACGGCTCCAGGACGAGTATATTTCGACCGAACATTTGCTGATCGGAATTGCTTCGGAGCGCAGCAGCTTCTCGGCGAACTTGCTGCGCGAGGCGCGCGTCACGCGCGAGAGCATCCTGGCGGCCATCGAACAGGGGCGGGGCGGGCAGAAGGCCAACAGCCCGACGGCAGAGACGCGCTATCGCACGCTGGAGAAATACGCGCGCGATCTGACACAGTTTGCGCGCGAGGGCAAACTGGACCCGGTGATCGGGCGCGATGCGGAAATCTTGCGGGTGATCCAGGTGTTGAGCCGGCGCACCAAGAACAACCCGGTGCTGATCGGTGAGGCGGGCGTGGGCAAGACGGCCATCGTTGAGGGACTGGCGCAGAAAATCATCAGCGAAGACGTACCGGAAATCCTCCAGGGCAAGCGGCTAATGAGCCTGGACCTGGGCGCGATGATCGCGGGTACGCGCTTCCGAGGCGAGTTCGAGGAGCGGCTGAAAAACGCCATCGAAGAGGTGCAGCGCGCGGAAGGCGAGGTCATCCTCTTTATTGACGAGCTGCATACGGTGGTGGGCGCGGGCGCGGCGCAAGGCGCGGTCGACGCGAGCAATATGCTGAAGCCGGCGCTGGCGCGCGGCGAGTTGCGTTGCGTCGGCGCGACGACGCTGGACGAGTATCGGCAGCATATCGAGAAGGATAGCGCGCTGGAACGGCGGTTCGCGCCGATCTACGTGGATGAGCCGACCGTCGAGGATAGCATCGAGATCCTGCGCGGCGTGCGCGACCGTTACGAGCAACATCATCAGGTGAGCTACACCGATGAGGCGCTGGTAGCGGCGGCCCGGCTGTCGCACCGCTACGTGACGGAACGCCGGTTGCCCGATAAGGCGATTGACCTGATGGATGAGGCGGGGGCAGGGTTGCGCGTGGCGCTGTTCACGATGCCCGTTCCGCTGCGGACAGCCAAGAAGCGCCTGGCCGAACTGAAGGCCGAAGAGGATGCGGCGTATGTTTCCGACGACTATGCTCATGCCGCCGAGTTGAAAAGCGAACGCCTTAAGTTTGCGGCGCAGTATGAGGCCGACCAGGACGGTTGGCGCAATGAGTCGGGGCTGGATGAGGTCGTGGAGGCGTCGGACATTGCGGCGGTGGTCGCCCGGTGGACGGGGATTCCGGTCAACACGATGCTTGAGGGTGAGACTGCCAAGCTGCTGCGGATGGAAGACGAATTACATGCGCGCATAGTCGGCCAGGACGAGGCGATTACGGCGGTGGCGGATGCGTTGCGGCGGGCGCGCAGCGGGTTGAAGAACCCGAAGCGACCCATCGGCAGCTTCATCTTCCTGGGGTCGAGCGGCGTGGGCAAGACGGAGTTGGCGAAGGCGTTGGCCGAGTTCCTGTTCGATGACGAAGAGGCGCTGTTGCGGATTGACATGAGCGAGTATCAGGAGCGGCATACCGTCAGCCGGATGTTCGGTGCGCCGCCCGGTTACGTGGGCTATGACGAAGGCGGGCAGTTGACGGAGGCGGTGCGACGGCGGCCCTATCGGGTGATCCTGTTCGATGAGATCGAGAAGGCGCACCCGGAGGTGTGGAACTCGTTGTTACAAATCCTGGAGGACGGCCGGTTGACGGATGGGCAGGGGCACGTGGTGGATTTCCGCAACACGGTGCTGATCATGACCTCCAACATTGGCACGTCGTTCGTGAAGTCGGGCGGCACGCTGGGCTTTCTGCGCCAGGATGGGCTTTCAGGCCAGGAGCGCGAGTTACGCGAGAATATCGATCGCGACATCAAGCAGACGTTCCGGCCGGAGTTCCTGAACCGGATTGACGAGATCATCATCTTCCACGGGCTGACCCAGGAACACGTGACGCAGATTGTGGATTTGCAGATGCGCGAGGTGGCCGGGCGGCTGGCCGAGTCGGGCTTGAAGATCGAGCTGACCGAGGTTGCGCGTGACTGGCTGGCGCAAGAGGGCTACGACCCGCAGTTCGGGGCGCGGCCGGTGCGGCGCATGCTGGAACGCTACGTGGAGAACGAGTTGGCGAAGCGGTTGCTGGCCGGCGAGTTCTCGTATGGCGACACGGTTGAGGTGAATACGGTGGAGAACGACGAAGGCAATATGGAACTGGTCTTCGAGGCTCGCGCACAGGCGCCGATTGCCGTGGAGCTGCCAGTGACGACGGTTTGAGCAACGATGGACAGGATTTACAAGATTTACGGGATTGATCCTGCGATATAGCAACGAATGAAACAAAGTGCGTCCCACTTTCGAAAGTGGGACGCACTTTTTAACTTCGTTGCATGAACATCCAGCGGTGACCTTCGGGGTCTTCGGCGCGATAGCGGCGGCCAGGGAAGCCGTCTTCCGGTTCGGATAGGATGGTCGCGCCGGCCGCGACCGCCCGTGCGTAATGCGCATCCACATCATCCACGTAGACCAGCACGCCGTCAATCACCCAGGGGTTAGCCTGCCAGGCGCGGGCGCGCTCGCAGTGTTCGCGGTGATGCTTCGGGCTTTCGTAAGCGGGCGTCGTTGCGAGCATAATGCGCCCGTCGCCCGCGGTCATCTCGCCGTGGTCGAGTGAACCATCGGGCTTGAGCCAACGGGTCACTTCCTCGAAACCGAACGCCCGCGCCAGCCAGTCCAGCGCGGTGGGGCCGTCCTCGTAG
>JBBQRS010000004.1:0-85371 GCA_038214535.1 Anaerolineae bacterium | reverse complement strand
TGATCGAGTGCTTCTTCAACAAGATCAAGCATTTTCGCCGCATCTTCTCACGCTTTGAGAAGCTGGGCAGCCGGTATCTCGGCTTCCTGAGATTCGTCTCGGTGCTGATATGGCTACGCTGAAAATGTCAACAGAACCTAGACACCGACGTGCACCTCGTGCGCCGGTTGTTGCGCGCGCAACAACCACAGTGGGCCGACTTCCTCATTGCGCCGGTCCCCTCCTCCGGCACAGATAACGCGCTCTACCGGCTGGGCGACGACATGGTCGTGCGGCTGCCACGCATCTACTGGACGACGGGACAAATCGCGAAAGAACGGGAATGGCTACCAAAACTTGCCCCCTTCCTGCCGCTAACAATTCCCAAACCGCTCGCGACGGGTCAACCGGGCGAAGGGTATCCCTGGGAATGGGCCGTATATCGCTGGTTGCCGGGCGAGAGCGCGACATTCGCGCGCCTTGCTGACCCACGCCAGGCGGCCATTGATCTGGCGCAATTCATTACGGCCCTCCAGCGCATAGAGCCAAAAGGCGCGTCCCTCGCCGCGGACGCCAATTCACGCGGTGCGCCCCTGGCGACGCGCGACGCGGAGACGCGCGAGGCGATTGCCGCCCTGTTCGGCATGATTGACGCCGATGCGGCGCTTGCGGTATGGGAGGCCGCCCTGCAAGCGCCGGAGTGGGATCGCGCTCCGGTGTGGTTCCACGGCGATCTGTTGCCGGGGAATGTGCTGGTCGAAGATGGTCGCATGTGCGCCGTGATTGACTTCAGCATCCTGGGCATCGGCGACCCCGCTTGCGACCTGATGATCGCCTGGGGGCTGTTTCGCGGCGCAAGCCGGGACGCGTTCCGCGACGCGCTCGCCGTAGATGACGCGACCTGGGCACGCGGGCGCGGCCACGCGCTTTCTCAGGCGGCGATCTTTATCCCGTATTATCTACACACCAATCCGCTCGGCGTCGCCATCGCCCGCCACACACTCAACGCAGTGCTCGCCGATCACACGTGTTCGGGAGAGCACCGAAGGGCATCTTGAAAATATAACAAAATTGAGCCTTGACATGTAGTACTAGATATGATACTGTCCCATTGGAGTCATATGAGCCAGGAGCAGCACGGTGAATAAGACCATTGAATACTACATGAGTCTTCCCTATACGATTGAGTTGCAGCGCGATCCTGAAGAAGGCTGGATTGTACGCGTTAAGGAGTTGCAGGGTTGCGTGAGCCAGGGGGATACAGCCGAAGAAGCGTTCGTCATGATTCAGGACGCGATGCAAGGTTGGCTTGAGGTTTCGCTGGAGATGGGCGACGCCATCCCAGAACCGCGGCCTGAAGAGGACTACAGCGGCAAATTTGTGGTGCGCGTGCCGCGCTCACTGCATCGGCAACTGGTTGAGGCGGCCGACAGCGAGGGCGTCAGCTTGAATCAGTATATTAACGTTGCGCTGGCGCTGGCGGTAGGCGGAGCCGCCTCCTCTGCACCGGTTTACCATCTCACTGCAGCGCCTGCGGCAGTCAACGATGAGCAAGCCGGCTACGTGTCCGGCGACCCCTGATCGGGACGGCGTATCCGTGCCTGTCGTATTGCTTGACATCCGCTTTGGCCAAAAGCTATACTCTGGATGAAAGTCATTGCACGTAGAGGTAACAACAGCTCGATGAATCTGCAAACCATCATCACGCTGATCCGCGACGCGTTCAAACAATACCAGGACGACCACGGCGCGCGCCTGGCGGCGTCGCTGTCGTTCTACTCGGCCATCTCGATCACGCCGCTGCTGGCGACGTTGTTGGGGCTGCTCAGCACGACGCTGGGGCAAGATGCTGCTCACCAGCAGTTACTCGATCTGGTTACGCAGTTGATGGGGCCACAAGTCGCCCAGTTCATCGGCCAGATTGCCGCGAACAATGACGCACAGCTCGCAACCCCCGGCAACCTCATCAGCGTCTTCAAGGTACTCCTGGTGCTCTGGGGATCGGCCAATGTCTTCATCGAGTTGCAGGATAGCCTCAATCTGATCTGGAACGCGGAGCCCGTAAAGGGTAAGCTGTTCGCGCGTATATTTAGCAAGCGACTGTTCGGTTTCGGTCTCGTCATTGCGTTCGGATTCCTCATTCTGGTATCCCTGGTCTTCAGCGCGGGCATCTCCACGACGTTGGGGCGCGTGGCGTGGCTTTCGACCTCCGCCGAATGGATTCTGCGGTTTGTGAATTTAGCTTTCACGCTGCTTGGCTCGACGCTCTTGTTCGGGCTGCTTTACAAAACGGTCTCCGATGCGCAGATCAGTTGGCGGGTGGCCTGGCTGGGCGCAAGCGTCACGGGTGTGTTGTTCACGTTAGGGACGGTTGTGATGAAGGCGCTGCTGGGCGGGCAAGGGTCGCCCTACGGCGTGTCGGGGTCGGTGATCGTGTTTCTGCTGTGGGTCTATTACTCCGCGCAAATCGTCTTCTTCGGCGCGGAGCTGACGCAGGTCTATGCCGAGTCGCGCGGCGAGACGCCCGAACCGCTGCGCCGGCGCGGTGGGCGCGATCGCGCAGTTATGGGTGAGGCTGAGTCGGCGTGAGCATGGCGACGATTGTATCCATTGCCCGCTCGGCCTCGGGCAGCGGCAGCATCATCCAGACGTGCATCATTGCTTCATACTCGTGGTAGTCAATTTCCACGCCCTCCGCCGCGGCCTGCGCTTTGAGCTTGCGGCAATCTGCGACCAGGATGTCATGCGTCCCGATGAACAGCGTGATCGGCGCAAGGTTCTTGACGCTGCCGTAAATCGGGCTGACGTGATAATCCGTCCCCTCGGTCTCCCCGGCGTACATCTCGCCCGCATCTCTCAATCCCTGCACGCCGAGGACGACATCCAGCGGATCTACCTCCTCGATACCGGGGTTGGTCATCGTCACATCCAGCCGCGGTGAGAGCAATATCAGATGGGCCGGCTGCGCGATGCCTGCTTCGCGCACGTGTTGCGCGAGGGCCAGGCTCAGTCCGCCGCCCGCCGAATCGCCCATCAGCGTCAGGTTGGCGACTCCCGCCGTGGCGACGAGCTCGCGATAGAGCGGGAGTACCATCGCAAAGACGTCATCTACGTGATACTGCGGGGCCAGCGGGTAATCCGGCGCGGTGACGGTGCAATGCAGGCGATCCACAAGGCGCGAGATGAAATTCCAGTAAAAAGCGGTGAAACCGCCGACATAGGCCCCGCCGTGGAAATAGCAGATATGCAGATCGCCGGCTTCCTCCCTGGGCGCAATTGTCCAGACGGTGCGCCCATTGATCTCGCGCTGGGTGATGTGGTGCTTCCGGTATAGCTTCCCCGGCGGCGGCCCACTGGGGACGGCCCCGCGGGCGCTCGTCTCCTTCGTGCGGTTCACCTGCGCCTTCTTCCCGCTGAGCCGCAGGTAGGCTTTGACGATCTTGCTTTGCGCGCTCGGTGTGGTCATTTATGCTCCCGCATCTGATACCAGTCTTCGGGGTGGCTTCATATCCCATTTCGCCAGGCGGTTGACCCGACCCGGCGCGGGCAGTATACTGGGGATAGATAGCGAGTACAAGAGCATTCACCTCATAGACCTCCTGCCGGATTGAAGGATATGTGTACCATGTCTCGAACCTTTCCAGAACGACCCATCGCCCTTGTAACCGGCGCAAGCCGCACGATCGGCATTGGGGCGGCGATCGCATTGGCGCTGGCGGAATCCGGTTGGGACGTAGCGACCACATTCTGGCGGCCTTATGACACCACGATGCCCTGGGGCAACGCGCCTGATGAAGCCGGGGAACTGGTAGAGCAGGTGCGCGGGGTTGGATCACGCGCCCTTGCCATCGAAGTGGACTTATCCGATCCGGCTGCGCCTGCCCGTATCTTCGACGGCGTCGAAAAAGAGTTGGGGCCGGTGACCGCGTTGGTGATGGCGCACTGTCAATCGGTGGACAGCAATATTTACAACACATCGGTCGAGAGCTTTGATTTGCATTTCGCGGTCAATGCGCGCGCAACCTGGCTGCTGATCCGTGAGTTTGGTTTGCGCTATCGCGGCGGCCACGGGAATGGTCGGATTATCTCGATCACGAGCGACCACACGGTGGAGAATCTTCCCTATGGCGCGAGCAAGGGCGCGATGGACCGCATTGTGCTCGCCGCAGCGCATGAACTCAAAGACCTGGGCGTCACGGCAAACGTCATCAACCCCGGCGCGACCGATACAGGCTGGATGTCTGCCGACCTTGAGGAAACGGTGCGACGCATGACGCCGTTAGGGCGGGTGGGTTTGCCGCAAGACTGCGCAAACCTGGTGAAGTTCCTCTGCTCCGCAGAAGGCGGCTGGATCAACGGCCAACTGTTGTATAGCAACGGCGGCGTCAGGTAGACAGTTGACCGGT
Source organism: Anaerolineae bacterium (assembly GCA_038214535.1). Taxonomy (GTDB): domain Bacteria; phylum Chloroflexota; class Anaerolineae; order CG2-30-64-16; family CG2-30-64-16; genus JBBQRS01. Next base: position 80,986 of record JBBQRS010000004.1, on the reverse strand, counting down.
GCATCTATGTCCCAAGGGATGGGCCGGCGAATTTTGGGTATTGACAAACCCGGTGCTTTGGGTGTAATGTCACCTGTAGGATAACACGTGTAATGAGGCGTCGTTCGAGGCGTTTCATCGAGTGTTACGCCGAAACGGGTGGCTCACAATGAAGCGTCCCACTCAAACCGATGTCGCCCGCCTGGTCGGGGTTTCCCGCGCCGTGGTCTCTTACGTGGTCAACGACCGCCCGGTCGGCACGATCACGATCAGCGAAGAGACGCGCCGCCGTGTGCTGGTCGCGATTGATGAGATCGGCTACCAGCCGGACGCGTCCGCCCAATCGCTGCGCTCGGGTAAGACCCGCAGCGTCGGCGTGATGATCCCCGATACGCACAATCCCCACTACTGGCAGATCGTCAGCGGCGTCGAGAACGCCGCGCGGCCCCATGGTTACGACCTCTTCTTCAGCAGCACATCGCTTGACCCCGAGCGCGAGTTGGCCGGCCTGCACACGCTGACGCGCCGCCGTGTAGACGGCCTGATTCTGCTGGTCACTTACTACCAGGCCCTGGAAGCCGAGCTGTTGGCGCTGAAAGAAGCACAGAACGCGCTGGTGATGTTCGGGCTGCCGGCGGATTCGGGGCTGGATGTGGATACGGTGGCGCCGTCGTATGCGGAGGGCGCCGCGGAGATGATGGCGCATCTGCTGGCGTTGGGCCACCGCCGGATTGGCCTGGTGTTTGGCGTGGCGGTGCCGACGCTGGGGCTGGAGCGACTGGAGTCTTACGAGGTCGCCCACCATGCCATCGGCTTGCATGTGAACCCTGATTACGTCATTCGCACCGGCCCCCGCATCGAAGACGGCTATATCGCCGCGCTGCAACTGCTCGACCTGCAACCGCGCCCGACGGCTATCGTCGCCGTGAACGACTATCTGGCGATTGGCGCATTGCGCGCGTGCGCCGAGCGCGGCCTGCGCGTGCCCGCAGATGTCTCAGTCGCTGGTTATGACAACATTGACGTTGCCCCGTATTTGACGCCGCCCCTGACAACCGTAGACGGCAGCGCCGAGGAAATGGGTCGCCGGGCTTTTCACTTGCTGTTGCATCGGATGCAGCACCCCGCTGCGCCGATCTCCCACGACCGTGTGCCGGCCCGTTTCATCGCGCGCGCTTCGACCGGGCATGCCGGCCCCGCCGAAGAGGATATAGATCGCGCGCAGCAACCCCTGCCAGAAACCTCTGTGCTCAGTGCGGCCTCCGGCGCGAGCATTGCGCCGGTCGCGCGTGAGACTACGCGTTCTTAATTGCAAGGAGGTGATGTCACGACTCTGGAATTTGCCGTTTAGACGATCGTTCGGTGTAACCCTGTCTACTCCATATCTCAGGAGGAGCGTTTCAATGAAGACACGTAGGACACTATGGATGATGATGTCCGTCGCAGTGATTTTGTCTATGCTGCTGGCGGCCTGTGCACCGGCGGCCGCGCCGGCCCCGACCGTTGCGCCGGCCGCCCCGGCCCCCGTGGAAGAAGCGACGGTCGCCCCGACGGAGGTGCCTGCGGCGGCGGAGGAACCGACCGCGGCTCCAGCGCCGGCAGCCACCGAAACCCCTGCGCCACCCGCCATGTCCGGCGAGGTGGTCGTCAGCCTGCAAAGCGAAGATACGCAAACCTGGAACGCGCTGTGCGATGCGTATATCGCCTTGCACCCGGACGTTAAATGCTCCGTTGAGCTGAAACCGACGGAAGGGTATCAGGACTGGATTCGCACGCAGTTCGCCGGCGGCGAGCCACGGCCTTCGTGGGTCAACGGCAACGTGGTGTCAGACCTGATTGACGCCAAGAAGTTCGTCAACCTCGAAGACTATATGGATAAGCCGAACCCCTATAACGAGGGTAAGGTCTGGCGCGACAGCTTCGATCAGGACGTGATGTCCCTCAGCCGCAGCCCGGTGACAGGCGAGCTCTATCATCTGAGCCTGGAACTGGTTAAGATCGTCTGGTTCTATAACAAGACCATCGCCGACGAGATCGGCATGACCGAACCGCCGCAAAACTGGGACGAGCTGGCCGGCTGGATGGCTAAGGCAAACGACGCCGGTTACATCCCCTTCTCCATCGGCGGCGATTTCCAGGAGTTCTGGGAGATGCGGATGGGCTGGCTGGCCCGCATGTACCAGGATGGTTTCTACTGCGGGCCGAAAAAGTGGGAGTTGAGCCGCTGTCAGGAAGGCGACTGGTGCTTTGAAAAGGGCAAGGACGACCTGTTCCCCGAAGCTGACTGGCAAAAGGATCGCCACTTCGATGACCAGGATCGGGTCAGCCAGAACTTTGCACGCTGGTTGAATGCCTTCGATAAGGGCGAGATGGGTCCCGAAGACCCTGAATACCGGGCGTTGATGACGGAATTCAAGAAAGTCTTCAAACCCGAAAACTTGCCCCCCGGGTGGACCGGCGTGAACGGCCAGACGGCCTACTCGCTCTTCCTCTCCGGCAAGGCGCTCTTCTGGCTGGATGGCGGCTGGATGATCGGCACGTTCGAGCGTGACATCAACAACCTGCGCACCGGCCAGTTCTTCACCGCCAAGGAAGGGGAACCGACCCCGACCCCCGATCCGTCGTTCTCCGCCGTTCAGCCGTTCAGCTTCGGCACGTTCGACAACCCGCAGATGATCTCAGATGTGGCGACCTGCCCGTGGCAGCGCACCATCGAGTGGCCGGTGGGCTTCTGGAGCGTGCCCGTGAAGTCGGCCCAGCAAAACGAGCTGGAGATTGACTTCATGATGTTCGTCACCAGCCCCGAAGGCTTCAAGATCTATGTGGACAACAAGATGGATGCCAACAACCCGCGCGGCGGGCTGACCGGCCCCTTCATCGTCAAGGGCGTCGAAATGCCGCCGGAAATGGCGCTCAAGTTCGAGAACCTGAAACCGATCGGCAACACCGAGAAGACGACGGCGGGCAGCGCGTTCTCACGCGGCCTGCAAGATTATCAACCGATGGTGCGTGAATGGGTGAACCTGGCCCAGCAATACTTCACGGACCAGATTGACCTGGACACCTACATCACGAAGTACAACGAGGTCTTGCGACGGCCCGATCTGTGGTCAGGGATGCTCGAGAAGACCCAGATGACCGAAGAAGACCTGGCGAACCCCGAAAAGAAACCGCTGGCGCAGCAATAGCACAGCGAACGTAAGGCGTAACCGGTTGTTGGGCGGTCTTTGCTCCCAACAACCGACCGATGTGACCTGACCGTCCCGGGTTGCTCCGCAGCCCGGGACGCCACACCGAGGTTCAGGATGATGGCGACGCGAAAAATGTGGTTGAGGATACTGTTGACGCTGACCGTGTTGTGTCTGGTCGGTGGGTGGCTACCGGCAGCGCACGCGCAGGGCGGCAACTGGGATTATGACGCCGGCAGCACCATTCAGTCGGCGGCGACTTCTGCCGATGGCGATGTGACGGCGCTGGGCACGCGCGACAGCCGGGTGATCTACCTGAACCGCGCCGGTGAGGTGCAATGGGAGTATGACGCCGGTGGCACCGTGTTGGGTGTTGGCATCAGCCGCGACGGTGGGCGGGTGTTTGTGACCACCGAAGGCCGTAAGGCCATCATGCTGGACGGTACGGGCCAAACGTTGTGGGAAAAAGAGTTTGACTTTGTGCTGGTCGCCGGGGCGCTGTCGGGCGACGGGGACCTGGCAGCGGTAGTTCCCACGAAGAGCCGCACGGTCTGGGTGCTTGACGGCGACGGGAACACCGTATGGGAGCACGAGTTTGACACGCCGCCGCTCTCCGTGTCTATCTCTGACGATGGACAGCGGGTAGTGTTCGGCCTGCGCGACGCCTGGATTCGCATGTTCGACCGCGCCGGGCAAGAGGTCTGGCAGTATCGCGTCGAAGGCATCGTGCGCGGGGTCGCGCTTTCGGAAGATGCCACTTTCCTGGCGGTTGGCGACGAGTCGCAGAACGCGTATTTATTACGCACCGATCAGCCGGAAGCGCAGGTCTACGTTCACGAAACAAAGGGCAAGGTCGAGAGCGCCGCGGTCAGCGCGGATGGATCTTCGGCGGCTTACGGCAGTCGCGCGGGCGAAATTCTCTTGCTGGATGAAACCGGGCAAGTGGTCATTCAGCACGACGCCGTGAAGCCGGTGCGCGCGGTGGCCCTCTCCGGCGACGGTTCGCTGCTCGTCGCGGGTTCGGACGACGGCAAATCGTCCGGCTTCGGCGTCAAATCGGGCAAGGCCGGTTATGCGGCCGGCCAGAGTCGTAACCAGGTTGTGCGCATCGCCATCCCGCTGGGCATTATCGCGCTGATCGCCGCGTTTGTCGCGTTCCTGCGCTACGTCCCCATCGGCCAGCGCGCCTGGGCGAAACAAGGCGCGGGACCTCGCCGCGTTGGTAAGGAGGTCTGGCGGGCGCGTCTGTCTTATCTTTTGCTGTTGCCGACGGTTGCGCTTTTGCTGGTTTTTAACTACTATCCGGCGGCTTCGGGCCTGTTTCACGGCTTCACCAAGTGGGTGCCGGGAGTTTCCACCACGTGGGTCGGGTTGACCAATTTCAAAGCCCTCATCCACAACGAATACTTGCAGCGCGGGGTGATCAACGCCATCATCCTCATCGTCACCGGCTATATCAAGGTGCTCACCATGCCGCTGCTGGTCGCAGAGTTGTTGTTCCACCTGCGTTCCACCCGATTGCAATATTGGATGCGCTCGCTCTACATTTTCCCCATCGTTGTGCCCGGCGTCGCGATCATCCTGGTCTGGCGCAATATCTTCGACCCCAACATCGGCCTGATCAATCACGTACTGGCGCTCTTCGGATTGATGGATATGCAACAGCCCCAGGCCTGGCTGGGCGATCCCAAGACCGCGATCTGGTCCATCGTCTTCATTGGCTTTCCGTGGGTCAGCGCGTTTGCGTTGCTGCTCTATTACGGCGGGCTGATTTCTATCCCCACCGAGCTGTTTGACGCGGCCAAGGTGGATGGGGCGAGTGGGTTCCGGCGCTTCTGGTCGCTGGACTTGCCCCTGTTGATGGGGCAGATTCGGTTACTGCTCATCCTGGGCTTCATTGCGGGTATGCAGGAGTTTTCCGTCGTTTACCTCACCACAGAGGGTGGGCCGTACAATTCCACATATACACCGGCGCTGGAACTTTACTATCAGGCCATGCGCTTTAATAATTTTGGCGTCGCATCGGCCATCGGCACGGTGCTGTTCCTCGTCATCCTGGGGGGCACCATTTTGAACATGCGCTACGTGCGCTCTTCAACGGAATTTCAGGCCTAGCGGGAGCTATTGAGACATGCAACCATCCTCACCCGATAACGTCGCTCCGCTTGCGGCTACGCCGAAAACCCGGCGTAAGCGCAAGGCCATCGCCGAAACCAGCAGCAGCGCCGGTTCAAGCCCGGTGCAACAGGGGATGATCATCCTCGCGCTGGTCGTCCTGCTGATTTTGACCCTGACGCCGGTGCTGTTGATGCTCACGATGTCGTTGAAGAACCGCGGCCAGATCTTCACCCAGTTCTGGGCGTTGCCGCGGCCACCGTTGTGGGATAATTACCTCTACGGCTGGCGCGGGATGCGCAGCTACATCTTCAATTCACTGCTGTTTGGCACGGTTTCGGTGCTGGGGGTGGTCTTGCTATCATCGCTGGCGGGGTACGTCTTTGCGCGCCATCGCTTCCCCGGCAAAGAGACGATCTACATCGCAATCCTCGCGCTGCTGATGATCCCCGGCGTGCTGACCCTGATCCCCAGCTTCGTGCTGGTGCGCCAACTGGGCCTGCTGGACAGCGCCTGGGCGCTGATCTTGCCGTGGACGGCGGGCGGGCAGGTGTTTGGCATCATGCTCTGTCGCAGCTATTTTGCGACGATCCCCAATGAGCTGTTCGAGGCGGGCCGGATAGACGGCGCGTCGGAGTTGACCCTCTATCGGCGCGTGGCGCTGCCGCTGAGTTGGCCCATCCTGATCACGCTGGCGATCATGCACTTCATTGGCTCTTACAACGATTTCATCTGGCCGCTGGTGACGATCACCGACCCGGCGAAACAGGTGGTGGGCGTGGGGCTGCGCCAGTTCGTCAACCAGTTCGGCGTGGTAGATATCGGCGCGCAAATGGCAGGGTATGCCGTTTCGGTGATCCCGCTGCTGATCCTCTTCACCTTCGGCATGAAGTATTACATCCAGGGTGTGACCGCCGGCGCGCTGAAAGCGTAGACGCCATCACCCGAAGCTATTCCAGTTTATAGTTTGTGTAACTTGTGTAATCCGTGGCAAAAAGGATGGATCGTATGTTCGCGTCGCAATCCACGCTCGAAGCTCAGGCGCTGCGCGCGAGCGCGCAGGCGTCCGTACATTTTGCGCTGACGTGTCTGGAATCCGCCCCCAACGGGCTGCGCGCTCGCTCCAGCTTCGTCACCCCCGATGGCACAGTCCAGCACTGGCACGACTTTGGCGATCTGGAAGGGCCGGGCTGGGCGGCCAATGCCATCGGCGGCGCGCACCTGTTATATCGTTGGGGCGCCTTCACCGGCGATGACGCGGTGCGGCGTGCGGCATTGGGCCTGCTCGATCACGTCCTCGATGACGGCTTCGTAGACTATGTAAGCGGCTTCATCTGGCCGTATTACAATCTGGCGGCCCGGCAATTTTGCCTCACCTACGACCACGGCGACGCGTGGCTCTGCCCCGGTTCGCTGGCGCACATCGGCGCGCAACTGCTCGCCTTCGCCGATGATGTGGCCGGCGAAGACGCGGCGCGCGCGGCGCAGATGGCGAACGTCGCGGCGGGGCTGGCCGACTGGTTGGCCGCGCACACCCCCTTGTTGCCGAATGGCTGGGTTCCCCGCCGCATCACACTGGACGGCGAGTCATATCCCCTGACACCCGATGGCGGCCCCGACCCCATCTTCGACCACAGCGCCGACGGCCTCTATCTGTTGCAGCTTTACGCCGCCCTGGCCGCGCTGGGTGTCGAGGCGCACGCGCCGCGCGCCGCCGCGTTGGCCGATGCCTTTGTGGCGGCGGGCGGCTTCTGGGGAAGCATCAACCACGACACGTATGACGATCACGAATGCGTGGCTTACGCCACGGCATTCCGGGTTTTGCGCGAAACTGCGTCCAATTTGAACCCGATGTATCCAGCGCGGGCTGAAATCTGGCGCGAATTTGCCTATGCTGAGGCGCTGCCCGGCCTCAATTGGTTTCGGATGGCGACCGATCGTCACGGCGTACCCACCGCGGGACTGCTGTGGATGGAGGAGAGCTGGGACACCGCCTATCTGTGGGAGAACGCCGAGGCCGCCCACGCGTGGCTGGAGGCGTGGGCGGCGACCGACGAGGCGCGCTATCGCCGGGCCGCGACCGATGTGCTGCTGGCCGCCGCGCGGCATCATTACGGCGAGGCGGGTTGCCTCACCGAAGGCGTGGACTGGAATAATCACGTCACCCGGCGGCACCATGTGGACGGCGCGCTCTACGGGGCGATTAATTACACCGAACCGTTGCTCAATAACCTGCACCTCGTGGGTGCGACCCTGGCGTGGCTTGAGGGGGCCAGGTCACTGCCGATGACGGATGCCGAGGCGCTGCGCCTCGTCGCGGAACTGCGCGCCGCGGCCAATCCCCCGGTTGCCGGCGCAGAAGGCGCGCGCTATCTCGTCCGGCTTTACTATCCGGCGTTGGAGACGGATGCGCGCGTAGGTGAAGCGCTGGCCTTCGTCCGCGATGTGGGCGCGGATGGCGTGCTGCTTTTCGAGGCCAGTTTCGACATGGACCCGGCGTTGCTAACGTTGGACGAATTGCGGCGGCGCTTTGCGCGACTTCACGCCGTCGCGCCGCGCTTTCGGGATGCGGGGCAAGAGATTCACGTCAACGTGATGATTACCCTGGGGCACGTGGACGCCGGTTGCGCCCGCCCCGAACGCTTCCCGTTCCAGTTCCAGGTGGATGAGCAGGGCGCGATTTCCCGTTCGACGGCCTGCCCGCTCGACCCCGCGTTCCTCGATTATGCCACCGAACTGTATGCGCTGGCCGCCGGGTGCGACCCGGACGTGATCTGGGTGGATGACGACGTGCGTTACATCCTGCACGACACGCCGGGGCTGCCCTGTTTCTGTCCATTGCACCTGGCCGCGCTGGCCGAGCGCACGGGGCGTGAATGGGAGCGCGCCGAACTGGTCGCCGCGCTGGCGACCGACGAGACATTGCGCGCCGCGTGGCTCGACGTGCAGGATGACGCCATGCTGGGGTTGGCGCGCACGGTGGAGCGGGTGGTGCATACCATTGCGCCGGAGGCGCACATCGGGTTGATGACCATCGGCACGGCCTGGCACGCTGCCGAGGGTCGCCGCACGGACCGCCTGTTGCGCGCGCTGGCCGGTGAGACGCGCCCGCTGATTCGCCCCGGCTCCGGCTTCTGGAATGACTGGCAGCTCGGCGACGTGCTGGTGAAGACGGAAGACGCCGCGCGGCAAATCCTCGCGCTGGGCGCAGACGTGCAGGCGGTGGCCGAAGTCGAGAATCACCCCTACACGCCGTGGGGCAAGTCGGAGCGCGTGCTGGCGTTGGAACTGGCGTTGGATGTGCTGGCCGGAATGCCCGACTTGAGCCTGAACCTGCTCACCAGCACGGGCGGCAGCGGCCCGCTGGAACCGGAAGGAACCACCTATGCGCCGCTCCTGCGCGAGATGCGCCCCTTCCTCGATGCGCTGGCCCGCGAGCGCGCCGGGCGGCTGCGGAGTGGTGTGGACGTGACCGACGACGAACGCTATGCGTGGGGCGCACCCGTGCGGCAAGGTGCGGCGTTGCGCGCCGCATGGGTGCAGCCGCGTCCGTGGGACGTGATGCTGGGGCGCACAGGTCTCCCGCTGGGCCGGCCCGGTTGCGGCCCGCACTGGATCGCCGGCGAGGTTGCTCGCGCCATGAGCGACTACGACCTGCGGCTTTGCCTGCGCGAGGGCGCGGTGCTTGATCCGCTCGCCGCGCAGGCCGTGCTGGAACGCGACTGGGGCGGCCTGCTGGGCCTGCGCCGCGTGCGTAAACTGGCGACTGCCGCCAACGAGGTGGTAACGGATCACCCCTTCAACGCGGGAGGCGGCGGTCAAATCCTGCCCATGTATAACCATCTATCGGGTGAACAGCTTTATACCTTCGAGTTTGCCGGCGAGCCGGCGGGCGTGCTGGGCCGCTGGCTGGATGTAGACGGGCAGGATCAAGGCGTGGCGACCGCGTTGATCGAGTGCCAAGGCGCGGGGACGCAGGCCGCCGGAACCTGGCGCATCGGTCTGCTGCCGTTTACGCTCAACACCGCTACGCCGGCCCTGCTCAACGCCGCGCGGCGCGACCAGTGGGCCGCGATGCTCGCATGGGCCGCGAGACGACCTCTCCCCTGCCGCGTGATCCGCGGGGCCAACCTCTACCCGCTGGCGTTCGCCGCGCCGACCGGCGCACCGCCTTCGTGGCTGCTGGCGGTCGCCAACCTCTCGGCGGATGACGCGCCGGTCGCGCGGCTGGATGTGAGCGGCTGCGGCCTCGGCCCGTGGACCGTTGAAAGGCTGGACGCGACGGGCCGGTGGGTGGAAACTGCTGCGCCGGAAGCTGGCATAGTGGTCACGTCGGTTGACCACCATGCCGTCACCATATTGCGACTGAGACAACAGGGCTCAGCGGAGGGCCAATGACACACGATCTGCGCAGTGATACCTGGGCCGGGACCGACGCCCTGGGCCGCGCCCTGCCGATGCACGCGGAGGTCGGGCCGTCGCGGCCGGACCGCTTCGTCGGCATGTTCTACTTCATCTGCAACCTGTATCGGGGGCCAAACCCGCCGCTGGACGTGACAAAGCTGTTGGCCGCCGATCCCGCGCATCCCGATTTCCAGCCGGGCGCGGCGCACTATTGGGGCGAGCCTGATCTCGGCTATTACCTGTCCAGCGACCCGTGGGTCATCCGCAAACACGCTTACATGCTGGCCGACGCGGGGGTAAATACACTCATTTTCGATGTGACCAACAATGTGACCTTCCCGGAATCGTATCGCGCCGTGTGCGAGGTCTTTCGCGCCGTGCGCGCCGAGGGCGAGGCGACGCCCGACATCTGCTTCCTGGCGAGCGAGGAATCCATTCGCCAGTTATGGGACGACCTCTACGCGAAGGGGGATTACGCCGATCTCTGGTTTCGCTGGCAGGGCAAGCCGTTGCTGATTTTCGGCCAGTGGGAAAAGTTTGGCGACATGCGCGAAGTCGTCCTGCCATCGCACATCACCGATTTCTTCACCATCCGCCAGTGCTGGGCGTGGGATTCGCTGCCCTGGTACGGCGACGATGGGCGGCATCGCTGGCCCTGGGTGGCGCACTACCCGCAGCCGATCGGCTGGGACACGCCGGGCGTGGCCGAGCAAATGCCCGCGGCCGTGGGGCAACACCCGCTCTCCGGCATCGGGCGCAGCTTTCACAACGGCAAGGAACCGGAGACGGACGAGTATGACGTAACGCCGTATACGCCGCTGGGCCTGCACTTTCAGGAGCAGTGGAAACGCGTGCTGGAGGTAGACCCCGAATTTGTCTTCGTCACCGGTTGGAACGAATGGACGGCCGGCGCGGCGCGTTGCGAAGACCCGTCGCAAGAGGCGTTGCAGGCACTATGGGATTTCTTCCCCGGCGCGACGCTGGGGCGGGCCGGGCGCACATTGAAACCGGGCGACGTCTATTTCATTGACCAGTATAACCAGGAGTTCAGCCGCGACATCGAGCCGATGCGCGGCGGCCACACCGACAACTATTACTACCAACTGGTCGCGAATATCCGGCGCTACAAGGGCGCGCGACCACCTGTCGAGCCGGCAGGCCCGATCACGATTGACCTCACGGGTGACTTCGCCCAATGGGACGCCGTTTCTGCTACATATCGCGACCACCAGTATGACACGCTGCACCGCGATGGACCGGGCTGGGGATCGGAGTATTATGTAAACCAAACGGGTCGCAATGAGTTCGTCACGCTGAAAGCCGCGCACGACGCGGATAGCCTCTATTTCTACGCCCGCACGCGCGAGGCCATCTCGCCGCCGTCAGACCCCAACTGGATGATGCTCTTCCTCAACGCCGATCAACAACATGAGACCGGTTGGGAAGGCTACGACTTTGTGATCAACCGTGGCGCGCCGGAGGGCGACCGCGTGATCGTGGAGCGGAACGCGGGCGGCTGGCGTTGGGAACCGGTGGGCGAGGCCCGGTATCGCGTGGAGGGGAATCAGACCATGCTGGCGATCCCGCGCGCACGGGTCGGGCTGATCGCTGACCTGCCACGCTTCGACTTTCATTGGGCCGACAACGCGCCGCTGCCATCGCAACCCGACCAGCTCGCGGGCGACGTGGACGGCTTCTTCACGGACGGCGATCATGCGCCGCCGCGTCGGTTCGACTACCGATATGGAGGGTAAAAGGATGACCGAGCCATTTCAAGGACGGGTGCAACAGATCGCCGTGAAACCGGATGCGTTGGTGATCGGTTGCGCATTGCCTGCGGGCAGCGCCACGCCAACCATTTATGAGCTGCCGCCATACGAAACGGAGATCGGCGCGGCGATTTCTACTTTTGCCACGCCCGAGGGAAAGGCAGGCGACGGGGAGATTACGTTCTCTCTGCCGCGCTTCGACGGCGCGCGCGACCGGCTCTACGCGCGCTGGGTCGTTGCCGGTGCAGACGGCCCGTTGCCCGGCCCATGTTATGCGACCAAACTGAACGACATCGCAGCCGCCGATTACCCTTATCCGACCGCGCCCACCATCAAGGGCTTGCAGGTGCGCATGGTAGATGATGCGATCAAGCTGGGGGTGGGTCACGCCGCGCTCAACCTGAACATCGGCACCATTATGCGACCTGGCCCGGCGGAGACGACCATCCCGTATGCGATGGACGGCGCGACCTACCACTTTGACGGCGAGTACATGGCGCGCTTCGACGCGCGGGTCAAGGAGCTTTCTGACCACGGCATTGTGGTCACGCTGATCCTGCTCAACAGCCCGAAATGGGAACGCGTCGCGGTGCATCCGGAGTTAAAAACCGCGTTGATGCACCCGAATTACGACCCGGAAGGTTTCATCAGTGCGTTCAACGTGATCACACCGGTGGGTTTGGCGCACTACAAAGCGTTCGTCGAGTTCGTGGCCGAACGGTATACGCGGCCCGATCAGCGTTATGGCTGCGCGTGCGGCTACATCATTGGCAACGAGGTGGACAGTGGGTGGGTGTGGTGCAACGCGGGCGAGAAGCCGGTGGAAGATTACGTCCTCGAGTACGCCATTGCGGTGCGCACCGCTTTCTATGCGGCACGCAAGAAATACGCCCAGGCGCGCATCTACCTGTCGCTCGATCACCTGTGGACCATCGCGCACATGGAGAACCCGCTGCGCACGTATAAGAGCCGCGACGTGATCGAACTGCTGGCAGAGCAGGCGCGCGCCGAGGGCGATTACGACTGGGCGTTGGCGTTCCATCCCTACCCGGAAGACCTCAACCGCGCGGCGTTCTGGCACGACGAGACGGCGCTGGGCGACTTCGACACGCCGCGCATCACCTTCAGGAACATCGAGCTGCTGCCCGCGTACATGCGGCAACCCCACCTGCTCTATGACGGACAGTTGCGTCACATCATCCTCTCGGAACAGGGCTTTAATTCGCTGGAGACGGAGGAGAGCGAGTGGGTACAGGCGGCGGCCTATGCGTTTGCCTACTGGCGCATTGAGCAGGCCGCCGGGATCGAGTCCTTCATCCTTCACGCCCACGTGGACAACCGCGACGAGTTTGGGCTGAACCTGGGGATCTGGCGGCGCGACAAGGACAATGAGACTGACCCCAGCGCGCCGGGCAGCCCCAAACCGATCTACGAGATCTTCCGCGACATTGACGGCCCGCGCCGCGAGGAAGCGCTGCGCTGGGCGCGGTCGGTCGTCGGCGAAGCATATTGGCATTGAGCCGGAGGGCAACATAATGAGCCAGCCTGAAAACGCCCCATTGGTCCAGCTTGCCGACATGGATTGGCCCTGGCGCAGCGAAGACCCCGTCATCCACATCATCCTGATCTCGGACGAGCAGTTCACCAACCTGGCTGACCGTCCCGACGAGGCCGTGGAGAAGATGTACCCCTGGGCCGATGCGCCGATCAGCCTGCGCGAGCATTGCCGGCAGGGCGCGGCGCGCGGCGCGACGACGCTGCGTCTGGCCTACGATTACTTCTTCGGCGGCAGCGAGCGCAGCATGTATCCCGATACAGAGGGCTTCCAAGCGACGTTGAAGAAAATTCATGACGTGGCCGCGGAGTTCGGCATCGGGCTGGAGCCGAGCGTGCTCTCGCCGTTGGAGTTGGGCGTGGGCTACATGGCGCGGACGGGCGAGGCGGGCGAATGGCTGCACTATCGCGAAGGTCTGCGCGACCCCGAGAGCGGCGCGTATTCGGTGATGCTGTGGCAGCAGACGCAATGGTGCAACAACAAAGGGCCGATGCCGGTGGAGTTGGCTGGCGTGCGCGCGTTTGCCTTCCACGAAGAACGCATTCCAGGAACCGCGTTCTTTGCGGTGAATCCCGACGAGATCGTTGAACTCACATCGCCCACCGTCGAGACGCTGCCGGGCGCGCGCGTGGAAAACAGGGCGCACTTCAAGGCCGTGCGCGTGCGTATCCACGGGGAGGGCGACGTCGCAGCCGGCCCGCTCGACCGCGTGCTGGTGGTCCTGCGTTATCGCACCGTCGAGATGGACTACTTCAGCCCCTCGGCCCCCGCGTTCCTCGATGACTTGGTGCAGGCGTATCACGACCGCGGCATCGCGCTGACCGGAATCTACGCCGACGAGACGCACATCCAGGGCGACTGGTCCTATCATGCGCACCTGGACAACGGCCAATTCACCGTGCGTTACGTCTCGGCAGGTTTCGCGCGGGCGTTTGCCGAGCAGTTCGGCGCGCAGTACGCCGACATGGCGAAATACATGCTCTACTTCGCCGCCAATCAGCATGACTTCCCCGGCACGCACGATCCCCGCCTGCCGAGTCAGCACGTCTTCGGCCCGACGGCGGAGGATGTGGCGCGCACGCTCGAGTTCCGGCGCGATTATTATCGCCTGCTGGAGCACAGCGTGGTCGAACTGATGGTGGACGCGCGCGATAAGATCGAGCGTCTCAGTGAGCGGTCGCTGAACATCTACTACCATTCGACGTGGGCCGAATCGCCGACCTGCGACGCCTGGGGCATCGGCGGCGTCCACGAGAGTTGGTCGCCCGAAGAGCACCGCCGCCAGTACGAGTACACGCCCGATTTCATCTGGTCGAACACGGTGCATCAGGCCGCCTCGGCGTGCGCCGACCAGTTCGCCTGGAACGACTTCCTGACCGGCGGGAACGACGATACCCCGGAGGGCGGCTACGCGGATCGCAACTACTACGGGCGCGTGCTCGCGTGTTCGCTGGCGGCGCTGAACCGCAAGCCGCTGGCGAGCGCCGGGATGTGGGGGATGCCCCAACCGGTGTTCGACCGCATGGTCGCCGTCAGTGAGGTGTACGGCGCGCTGGGGCACAGCGCGTTCCGGTCGGTGGCCGATTACGAACCGCGTCAGACCGATGTGCTGTTCCTCTATCCGCAAGACCTGGTCGCGGTGGATGAGCGCTTCGGAAGCTGGATGGTGCAATACGGTTACGCCAACCTGATCACCGCCGACAAGCTGGAGCAACATGGCCGCGTGGGCGCGGACGGCAAGCTGGATGTGAACGGCTGGCGCTACGGCGTGGTGTGCGTGCTCTACGAGCCGTTTCCCTCGCCGCGTCTTTTAGCTTTGCTCCGTGAGTTCGTCGAGGGTGGCGGTAACGTGGTCTGGACCAGTACGCCGCCCATGCTGGATGAGGCGCGCACGGCGCTGGCCGACCTGTGCGGCGTTCGCTTCGAGCCGGCGCGCGATCCGTTGGGGCTGGCGCTGCCCGCGCGCACCGTCCGCTTTGCCGGCCCTCTTGCCGATGTGGCCCCAATGACCATCCTGACCGATTTCACTGTGGATCGCGTATTCCCCGTGACCGTGGGGCCGGAGGCCGAGCCGGTCGCCTTCCTGCGGACGGGCGGTGCGGCCGACGAGCTATGCGTCGGCGCGCGGTGCGCCCATTCGGGCGGCGGGCAGGCCGTCTATCTCGGTTTTCGCCCGCGCGACGACCAGGCGGCATCCACCGGCGGCGAGATACGGACGTGGTTTGAGATATTGCGCGCGTTGGGCGCGTATCCGGCGGATGATAACCCGGCGGTGATCTCGCGCACCACACCCTATCTGGCGACCACCTTCCGCAACGGCGCGGCAGCGCTCTGCCCGCATTACCGCACACACGAGGAAAGCTGGCCGGGCGGCTTCTTCCGCGACGAGGCGCTCGATGAGCAAATCGTCGCCGCAAACCCCGTCCCACCGGACGAAATTGCGCTGGACGACTTTCGCGTGGCCGGACACACCGTGACCTATCGCGGGCGGCACGCCGTGGCCTGGCGGGTGGATGCGGCCGGGCGGCTGGCCGCGTTCTCCGGCGTGGATTGCACCGGTATCACGGTGGATGGGCAGAGCTACGCCTGGGCCGATGCGCCGGTCGCCATCGCCTGGCATCCGATTTCGGCGGAGCAACACCTGCCGGAACGCCCGGCGCTCTATCGCGTCTGGTGCGGTGCGGAGGGTCACGTCCGGGTCCCGCTGGGGCTGGACGCAAACGCCGAGTATCAGGTGTGGCTGGGCGCGTTCGAGCCGGGTAATACGCGCAAGCGCCGGCAGGAGGCATCCGGCCGCGCAGGTTACGGGTCGCACCCTGTCCCGTTCGCGGTGCAGGACGGCGCGCTGGCCCTCGACGTAGACGACGCGTTGGTTGGTCACTGGCTTTACGTGACGGCGTAGCAAAAGCAGGATGTGCATTGTGCATTGATAAACCGCTCGTCTCTTGACATACATACGAATATATGCATAATGGCAACTATACGCTTCGTCTGGCATGAATCTAAACGACAGATGACATGGCAAATGCGTGGGCTCGATTTTGCCGATGTTGAGCGATTATTCACTACCTTCGAGGATGATCGCCAAAACTATGGCGAAGTGCGCTTGGGCTGCTGGACGGCAAGGTGCTTGTGATTGTGCATACTGAATCAGAAGGGGAGATTCGCGTCATATCTATGCGCGAGGCAGACAGAGATGAGCAACGATTATTCTTCGCCAATCTTTGACGAGCAGGACGAATATCCGAAGATCACGCAGGCAGACCTCGACCGGGCGACTTACCGCGAGGGGCTGAGGGAGAGGCCGCGCAAGCGCCGCGTGACGATCCTGCTGGATATTGGGCTGATCGAGCATTTCAAGGCCAGGGCGGGCGAACGCGGTTATCAGACCCTGATCAACGATGCTTTGCGCCAGGCAGTCGAGCGCGAAGAACTTGAAACCGTGTTGCGTCGCGTCATTCGCGAGGAGTTCGAGCGCTACGATGCGGACTCGGAATAACGACCCTTTTGGCGGTATAATGAAAACATTAGAGGTCGAGTTGGGATGAAGAGAGATGAAGCGATTCAAGTGCTGCGGGGTAATTCTGACCACCTCATGGACTACGGGGTGGCCCGACTCACGGTGTTCGGTTCCGTCGCACGCAACGAGGCAACCACCGATAGCGATGTTGACATCCTGGTCGAGTTCCGGCCTGGCGCGCGGATCGGCCTCTTTGAGTTCGCGCATCTCCGGTGCTATCTGATGGAGATCCTCGGGTGCGAAGTGGACCTCGTCACCCCCGATGCGATGCGCCCTTCGATGCGAGAGAACATTTTGCGCGAGGCCGTCTATGCCGGATAGAGACGCCTCCTGATTGCCCGATACTCTATCGCGCCTCTTTCTCCGCGCGCATTTACCAGAAATCGAAGACTTTCCGGCGCACAGCTTGTGCTATAATGCACGGTCATGACTACCCCCCACCTACCCGAAGCCATCACGCTTGAAGGCCGCGCCCCGCGGCGCGGACGCCAGGCGTGGATCGTCCTGATCGTCCTGCTCCTCTTCAGCATCGCCGCGCCGCTGAATCAGTTCAAGGTTCCGCCGATCATGCCGGTGCTGATGGAGGCGTTCTCGCTGACCGTGGGGCGTTCCGGGCTGCTGATGTCGGTCTATGCGCTGACGGGGCTGGCGCTGGCGTTGCCCGCGGCGTTCATCTTCGGCAAGCTGGGCTCGCGGCGCACGGCGCTGCTGGCCGGGGGGTCGCTGGCGGTGGGCGCGGCGCTGGGCGCGAGCAGCACGTCGCTGAACGGCCTGCTCACCAGCCGGGTGATCGAGGGCATCGGCACCAGCTTCATCGCGGTGATGGCCCCGGCGATCATCGGCCTGTGGTTCGTCGAACGCCGGCGGGGTACGGCGATGGGCATCTGGTCGGCGTGGGTGCCCGTCGGGTCCCTTGCCATGCTCGTGCTGGGACCGGCGCTGGCCGAGTCGGCGGGTTGGCGCGCGGTGTGGTGGTTCGGCGCAGCATATGCGGCGGCGACCACGATTCTGTTCCTCATCGTCGTGAAGCCTGCCCCACGCGTCGTCAACGGCGGCGAGACATTGCCCGCCGGGCCGCCGCCGAAGGCGACGCAGGTGTTACGCAACCGCAATGTCTGGTTACTGGCGATCTCGTTTGCGCTCTTCAACGCCGCGGTTATCTCCGTGGCGACCTTCATGCCCACCTTTCTCAACTTGCAACGCGGGCTGCCGCTGCGCCAGGCCGCGCTGATGTTCGGCCTCGTGAACCTCACCGGTATGTTCTCTTCACCGGTGGGCGGCATCCTGTCCGACCGCATCGGGTCGCGGCGCACCGTGTATCTGGCCGGCTTCCTCGCGCTGACCATCATCCTGCCGCTGATGGGGACGATGAGCCTGGCGATCCTGCCGGTCTGGATCCTGATGCAGGGCGCGTTCGGCGGGCTTGTCCCGCCTAACATCTTCGCGGCGGGGGTCGAGGCGGCGGGCGACGAGCGGCTGGGCGGCATGGCGATGGGCGTGATTCAGTTCGGGCAGAACATCGGGATGCTGGTGGGGCCGATCCTCTTCGGCGCGCTGGCCGAATCGGCGGGCGGCTGGCCGGTCGCGTTCGGCAGCCTGGCGATCATGACCGTGCTGGGCGGCGCAGCGGGCTGGTTGGCGCACGAACAAAAACCGTAAAACGGTCACCACGAAGCAACGAAGAAACGAAGTTCTCTATTTAGAAACCCGGTTTTTCACAAAAACCGGGTTTCTGTATTTGCATCTACGCGGGGGATGCGCTACAATGCGGGAACTTACCGACCGGTAAGTAAGCTTGACGTGTATGAGGTGAGATATGACAATCGCAGACAACAAAACCCGCAATCGTATTTTGACGGTGCTGTTCATCGGCGTGCTGATGGGCGCGCTGGACATCGCCATCGTCGCTCCGGCGCTGCCGGCCTTGCAGCAAGCCTTCGGGGTGAGCGAGCGCCTGCTGGCGTGGGTGTTCACCATCTATGTGCTGTTCAACCTGATCGGCACGCCGCTGATGGCGAAGCTCTCGGACGTCCTGGGGCGGCGCTCCGTGTATATCATGGACGTAGCGCTGTTCGCCGCCGGTTCGCTGGTGGTGGCGCTGGCCCCGAGCTTCTCGATCGTGCTGCTGGGACGTGCGCTCCAGGGGTTCGGCGCGGGCGGCATCTTCCCGGTGGCGAGCGCCGTGATCGGCGATACCTTCCCGCCGGAGAAGCGCGGTAGCGCGCTGGGGATGATCGGCGCGGTGTTCGGGTTGGCGTTCCTCATCGGCCCGATCCTGGGCGGCATCCTGCTGGGGGTGTTCGGCTGGCGGTCGCTCTTCCTGATCAACCTGCCGATTGCCGTAGTGGTGATCGTGATGGCGTGGAGCACGCTGCCGACGTCGCATCCCGAGACCCGCAAACCGTTTGATTTCGTGGGTCTCGCCGTGTTGGCGCTGCTGCTGGCGGGGCTGGCGTTCGGCGTCAACCAGTTCGATACGGTCAACCCGTGGGCCAGCCTGACCTCGCCGCGCGTGTGGGGGCCGTTGCTGGGCGCACTGGCGTTGCTGCCGGTGTTCGTCACCGTGGAGCGGCGGGCAGTTGATCCGATCATGCGGCTCTCGATCCTGGGCACGCGCCAGGCGAAACTCGTGGGCGCGCTCTCGGCGGGAGCCGGGCTTGGCGAGTCGGGTATGGCGTTCATCCCCGCGATGGCCGTGGCCGCGCTGGGTGTGAGCCAGTCGCGCGGGAGCTATCTGGTGATGCCGGTGGTGCTGGCGCTGGCGGTGGGTTCACCGCTGGTGGGCCGCTTGCTCGACCGGCTAGGTTCGAAAGTGGTGGTTGTCACCGGCACGCTGCTGCTCGCCGCGGGGCTGTTGATGCTGGGGCAGTTTTCAACCAACCTGCCGCTCTTCATCGTCAGTGGGGCGGTCACCGGGTTGGGGCTGGCGTCGCTGCTCGGCGCGCCGATGCGTTACATCATGCTCAACGAGGCGCGGCCTGAGGATCGCACGGCGGCGCAGGGCGTGCTCTCGATCTTCAGCAGCATCGGGTTGATGCTGGGCGGTGCGCTGGTGGGCGCGGTGGCGGCTTCGGCGGGCGGCGGCGGCGGTGGCTACTCACGAGCCTTCACGGCCATCGGGTTGGTAGCCCTGGTGCTGTTTGTGCTGTCGCTGGGCCTGAAGGGCCGCGCTGAGGAACAGGCAACCGTTGCCGCAACCCATCCGGTAGCCGCAGAGTAGCCACGCATGACGCGCGAGGTAAGGGACATGGACGAATCCACGCCGCGCGACCGGCCTACCGATGTTCGCCGGCGGATCCTCGATGAGGCCGCACGCCTCTTCCTGGTGGGCGGCTATCATGCGATGTCCATGCGCGAAATCGCGGAAGCGGTCGGGGTGTCCAAGCCGGCGCTTTACTATCACTTCACCGACAAAGAAACGCTCTTTGTGGCGTTGCTGAATGACAGCGTGGCGCAGGCCGGCGCGGTGGTTGAGGCGGCCCGACAGGCGGGACCGGGTTGTAGGGCGCAGGTGCGAGCGTTGCTCGCCGGGATCATGGCGCTCTCACCCGATCAGCGGGCCTTCATCCGCGCGGCCGGGCAAGAGATGGTGCATGTCTCGCCTGAGACGCGGCGCGATTTCGAGAACACCTATTACCGGCTCTTTATCGGCGAGATCGAGGCGTTGTTGCGCGAGGGGATGGCGCGGGGCGAGCTGCGCGGGGTCAATCCGGCGCAGGCCACGTGGCTGCTGCTGGGGATGGCCTATCCCTACTTCGGGATCAGCGGTTACGCGCCCCCCGGCGATGTGGTAGACTTGCTCACCGACGTCTTCTTCGACGGGCTGGGCGTGTAAGATTCTTCACCACGAAGGGGGGAAAAAGTAAACAAGTACACAAGGAAACATGGAGCGTTCAATACATCCTTGTTGCCTTGTCTACTTGCTACTTGTGTCCTTGTTTCCTCTCCTTCGTTCCTTCGTGGTGAAACATATCAGGAGACAACATGGGGGATTGGCTGGGGATGCAGATGGCTTCGATTCCGGCGCTGACGCCGTGGCTGGTGCTGGTCGCGCTGATCGTGTCATCGGCGGGGTTCAAGCGGTTGGTTTATTTCGTCAGCATCGGCTACGCCTTCTCGATTGTGGGGATGGCCGTAGTGAGCGTCGTGGTTTTGCGCGCCGACCTCACGTTGCTGACGGGGTTACAGCTCGCGCTGCTGGTGGTCTGGGGGCTGCGGCTGGGCATCTTCCTGGTGCGCCGCGAGACGAACGCGGCCTATCGGCGTCAACTGGTGACCTCAGGCGCATACGACGAGGAAAAGAACTGGCTGACGAAGCTGCCGGGCTGGATCGGCGTGTCGGTGCTCTACGTGGCGATGTTCTCGCCCGCGCTGTTCGGGTTGGCGAGCGGGCCTGCGTCGGCGGCGTGGGGGACGTGGGTGCAGGGCGCCGGCCTGGCGCTGATGGCGGGTGGGCTGTCGCTGGAGGCCGTGGCGGATCAACAGAAATCGGCGGCGAAGGCGAAGGCGCCGGGCGCGTTCATGCAGGGCGGCGTCTACGCGTGGGTGCGCTGCCCGAATTATCTGGGCGAAATCACCTTCTGGGTCGGCAATTTCATCATGGGCATCCCGTTCTACACCTCGGCGCTGCGTTGGGTCATCGCGCTGCATCATCCTGATTATGATGGGGTCCACGAAACGGCTGGAGCGCAGCCAGGGCGAACGCTACGGCGCGCTGCCCGCGTATCAGCAGTACGCGGCGACGGTGCCGGTGTTGTTCCCATTCGTGCCGGTGTACACGTTGCAGAACGTGCGCGTGTATCTGGAGTGAGGGCAGCGGATAGAAGTGAATCAGAAACCCGGTTTTTGTGCAAAAACCGGGTTTCTTTTTGGGAGTCACGGCCCCCAGGAGATGCGTTCCTCCGTCCAGCCGCGGGTGTTGTAATCGGGTTCGCCGCCCACGCGGCCGTCGGGGCCGCCGGGCAGGCGGGCAATCTCGCGCTGGTTGCTCCCATCTGCGTTCATGATCCACAACGCCCATGCGCCGCTGCGATCTGACATGAAGGCAATGCTGCGGCCATCGGGAGACCAGGCGGGCAGACCGTCATTCGCCGGGTTATCGGTCAGCCGGATGCGGTTTGACCAGTCGGCGTTGATGCGATAGATATCCCACGACCCGCCGGTTTGCGACATGTAGATCAGTGAGCGGCTGTCGGGTGAGACGGACGGCGCGGTGGCCGAGCCGCCATCCACGACGGTGATGAAACCCGACCCGTCGGGTTTCACGCGCCCCAACCCTACCGGAGACGCCTCTGTGTGATAGGTGAGGTTGTTGGCGCTGCTCCAGATCGGATAGCTCCCGAAGACCGGCCCGCCGTCGCGATGTAACTCCCAGTCACCGCCGCCCGCGGTCTCAACGGCATAGATGCGCGATTTGCGGTCGGGCTCACGGCGCGAGGAGAAGATCAGCGTGCGGGCATCGGGCGACCAGGCGGGGAGGGCGTCTTCGAGGAAGTTGGTGAGCCGCGTCCGATTGCCGCCGTGGGCATCCATCACGCCGACGCCGCGGTCATCGCTCTTCCAGCGCCGGAAGGCGAGCCGCCGCCCGTCGGGGCTGAGCGCGGGCTGCGAGGCGTAATCGAGCACGCGGTCCATGCAGCCGCAGGTTGGATCTACCATGTAGATGTCATAGGTCGCACGTTCGGGGGCGAACACCGGTACGGCGATCCACCCGTACAGCGGCGCAGGCCCGCCTTCCGCGGGCGGCGCGGCGGCTTCCGGCGTCGGCGTGACCGCGGGCATCGGCTCAGTCACCGGCGCAAGGTCATCCAGGAAGATCGTGCCGCGGCTGGCCTTGCCGTCGGGGATGCCGTCGAGCACCAGCGCGTTGAGCGTGACGGGGAAATCCAACTGGAAGTTGTCGGTTCCGTCAATGTGACCGTTGGGCCACCCGCGCGCATCGTCGAACCAGGCGGTCATTTGCTGCCAGCCTTCGTGACCGATGGGGCCGAAAGTGTAAGAGCGGCGTTCGCCTTTGGCGTCGCGCAGCCAGGCGTTCAGGAAGTGGCCCGACCCGTCGCCGTAAACCCACACCGAAATCCCCGTAGGTTTGCCGGGCAGCGCGATGGCCGGTCGCGGCTGGAACACCACAAAGTTCCCGGCGACTGCCGGGAAGTCATACGCGAGCTTGTATGCATCGGGGGCGCTGTGGACCTGTTCGGTTGACGTGACGAACGTTCCGTAGGGTTGATCGCCGCGCACCCAGGCGACGGCCGCGCCCGCCGCAGGCTGTTTGGTTGCCCCGGCGGTGGCTTTCGGCGCGGCAGTCGGCGTGGCGCCGCTGGTAGGGGTTGGCGCGGTCGTAGTCTCCGGCGTGGCGGTGGGGCTTGACGCCGCGGCGGCCAGTTCGGGCATGGCAGAATAGACGCGGATGTCGTCGAAATAGACAAAGTCATCTTCGCCATCCGCCAGCATCAGGCTGGGCGCCAACGCGAATCCCAGCGCACCGGGCGCGTCCAGGGCATCATCTACGGCGGTGAAGACGTGGCGGTCGTTGAGGAACATGGCGAACTCGTCGCCCACCGCTTCGAAGCGAACGTGGTTAAGGCCATCCGGGTTTAGCAGACCCGATGGCAGCGCCGCGTCCTGTAAGTTCGTCGCCTCCTCGTTCTGCCAGCGCTGAAGGCTGATTGTCTCTTCGAGCGGCTGGATACTGATGAAATAATAGTGGTCCAGCCCGTCTTCCGCGCTGTCGGACCGAAAGATCACCCCGTAGCGGCTGCCTTCCCCGGCCACCGGCGCGCGGAAGGTGAAATCCATGAGGAAGTCATCGGGTTGCGGTGCGTCATAGAGAACGGGCAGCACCACGCCGCGGAACGCGCTGCTCAACAGGCCGCGTCCGCTCACCGACTGGTAGCTCATGTAGTTGGCGGCAAAGAGGGGTTTTGCCAGCGGCTCCGCGGCCGTGAAGTCTTCTTCCATGAGCAATGCGCCGTTGGGCCGAGGCCGGCGCGCGGACAGGGTCGCCGTCGGGGTGACCACCGGGGACGATTCAATGATCGGCGTGTCGGTCGGCGCGAGGGTGGGCGTAGCGGTTAGGGCGACGGTATCCGTGGGCAAGGCCGTGGCTGTAGGCTCCGGGGTCCATGTCTCTGTAGCAACCGCTGCTTGCGCGATCTCGGTAGGAGGCGGGGTTGCGGCGGCGCATGCAGCGATAAATGTTGCAACCAGCGCCAGGATGATAACGGTTCCGGCAATTCGCAGATGTGAGGTGCGGGTCATGGCTGGCTCCTTTGCGTGATGGAGACCCCGACAGAAATCAGTTTACCACAATTTGCGTATTCCGTCACGAGAAAATCGAGATGCTTCAGAGCCGCAGGCCTCCCTTTAGGGATTCTGTTCAGCATGACATCATGTGGACAGATCCGTGAAAGGGAGACGTTTAGGGGAAAAAGGAAGTTGACAGTTATGTTAAGGTCTGATAAATTGAGAATGTTGGAAATTCGTCCAACTGCCCGCTCGAAAGTCCGTCACATCCCCGAGGAGGAAAGTATGCGCGTTTTTCGTAGTAAATGGCTCGTGCTGTTTGCCCTCGTCGTCCTGGCGGCGACGTTGGCTGCCTGCGCCGCCCCTGCACCCCAGGTCGTCGAGAAAATCGTGACCCAGGTGGTGAAGGAAGAGGTGCCCGTTATTCAGACCCAGGTCGTCGAAGTTCAGAAAGAGGTCGAGAAGATCGTCGAGGTAGTTGTCACGCCGACCCCCGCGCCGTCTATGGCGCAAGACACCTTCGTCTTCGGCGCTCAGGGTGAGCCGGTCTGTCTTGATGCGCCGGTGATCACCGACGGCATCACTGGCCGGGTGACCAACCAGATCTTCGAAGGTCTGGTCAAGTTCGATGGGGCGACCACGAACGTCGTGCCCAGCCTGGCCAAGAGCTGGACGACCTCCGACGATGGCCTGGTGTGGACGTTCACCTTGCAAGAGGGCGTCAAGTTCCATGACGGCACGGATTTCAACGCCGATGCCGTCGTCGCCAACTTCGATTACTGGCAGAACACCGAGAACCCGCTGCATAAGGCGCAGGTCGAATCCGGCAAGGCTTTTGAGTATTTTGAAGCCCAGTTCGGCGGGTTTGACGATGCCAGCATCATCAAGAGCGTCGAGGCGGTGGATCCGACCACCGTCAAGATCACCCTCAACGCGCCGCAAGGCCCCTTCCTGAACAACCTGGCGATGTTCGTCTTCGTCTTCTCCAGCCCCACGGCGCTGGAGGCGAACGGCCTGGAATCCTGCACCAAGCCTGTCGGTACCGGTCCGTACAAGTTCGTCGAGTGGCTGCCGAACGAGCAGGTGACGCTGGTCGCGAATGAGAGCTACTGGGATACCGCCAACATGGCGAAGACGCCCAACGTCGTGATCCGCAACATCCCGAACAACTCATCCCGCCTGCTGGCCCTCTCGGCCGGTGAGATTCAGGGCATGGAAGGCATGGAGCCGCGCGACGTGGCGGCCCTCAAAGACGATGCCGACTTCAACGTGATCTTGCGCCCGGCCAACACGACCGGTTATGTGGCGTTCAACTACGAAGTGGAAGAGTTCACCGATCCGAAGGTGCGCGAAGCGTTTGCGGTCGCTATCAATAAGTCGGCCATCGTGGACGCGTTCTACGGCGGCACGGGCATGGTCGCGAACCAGTTCCAGCCGCCCGCGCTGTGGGGCTACAACCCCAACATCGTGGATCGCACGTTCGACACCGACGCCGCCAAGAAATTGCTGGCTGACGCCGGCTACCCGGACGGCATTTCCGAAGTGACCTTCAAGGGCAACAAGGTGCCGCTGGAGTTCTGGTACATGCCGGTCTCTCGGCCTTACTACCCGAACCCCAAGGATATTGCCACCGCTATCGCGGCCGATTGGGCCAAGGCGGGTATCAATGTCTCGCTGCAAACGGTTGACTGGGCGACCTACCTGGATCGCCGCCGCCTCGGCGAGTTGCCGCTCTACATGCTGGGTTGGACGGGCGACAACGGCGACCCGGACAACTTCCTCTGCTACTTCTTCTGCTTGCCGGAAGACAACACCCCGGCGGCGCGCGAAGGCTTCTTCGCTGACGTTGCGGTGTCGGACGTGCTGAAGGAAGCGGCCATGCTGACCGATCAGGCGGAGCGCACCACGCTCTACCAGGAAGCGGAGCAGATGCTGTTCGATAGCACCGGCCGCATTTTCGTCGCGAACAACCAGCCCCCGCTGGCGTTCACGGCGAATGTCGAAGGCTACGTTGCGAATCCGACCAGCACCGAGTTCTTCAACACCGTCGTCGTCAACTAACCTGCTGCGCGGGGCAGGAAAACGTTTTCCTGCCCCGCAACTTTCTCCCTCAGAGTAAACTGCTATGATGCGCTATCTTATTAAGCGCGTGCTCACGGTGATCCCCGTGTTGCTTGGCGTTTCGATCCTCGTGTTCGGGTTCGTGCGGATGATCCCCGGTGACCCTGCGCTCGTCATGTTAGGCGAGCGGGCCACCGACGAAAACGTCCAGCGAATACGCGAACAACTCGGTTTAAACGAACCTATTTACAAGCAATATATGATTTTCCTCGGCAACGCGTTGAAGGGCGACCTGGGGACCTCCATTCTCCGCAATGAGTCGGTGACCGGCGAACTGGCGCGCCGCTTCCCCGCGACGGTGGAGCTGACCCTGGCGGCGATGCTCATTGCGCTGGTGATCGGCATCCCGGCCGGTATCCTTTCGGCGGTGCGGCGCGGCTCGGTCTTTGATATGGGCAGCATGTTGGTGTCGCTCACCGGGGTCTCCATGCCCATTTTCTGGCTGGGCTTGATGTTGATCTTCTTCTTCTCCGTGAAGCTGCACATTTTTCCCACAGGCGGACGGATGCCCGCCGGTATGCGCGTCGAGCCGATCACGAACTTCGTGCTGATAGATACCCTGTTGCACGGCAATCTCCCGGCGTTCGGGCAGGCGTTGCGCCATCTGGCCCTGCCGGCGATCGCGCTGGGCACGATCCCCATGGCGATCATCGCCCGCATGACGCGCTCTGCGATGTTGGAATCGCTGGGCAACGACTATACGCGCACCGCGCACGCCAAAGGGCTTAAAGAGCGCACCGTCGTCACGCGGCACGTGTTGCGCAACGCGTGGCTGCCGATCATCACCGTGATTGGCCTGCAAGTGGGTCGCCTGCTGTCGGGCGCCATCCTGACCGAGACGGTATTTGCCTGGCCGGGGATCGGGCGGTGGCTGGTGGAAGCGATCTACGCGCGTGATTACCCCATCGTCCAGGGCGTTACGCTCTTCATCGCGATCCTCTTTGTGATGGTCAACCTGCTGGTAGATGTGCTGTACGCGGTGGTAGACCCGCGCATCCGCTTCGAATAATACCGAACATCATTAGAAGGATTCAATGTGACTACAGCCGAGCTTACTCCCATAACGCCCGAAGTGGAGACCGTGTTGGCGCGGCCACCGCGCAGCCTTTGGCGTGACGCCTGGAATCGCCTGCTCTCGAACCGGCTGGCGCGCGTGGGCATGGTCATCATCATCTTCTTCACGTTCCTGGCGATTTTCGCGCCTATTCTTCACCCCTATGACGCGCGCATTGATTCCGATTTAGCGAACCAGCTCAAGCCGCCATCGGCGCAACACTGGATGGGTACCGACGAACAGGGTCGTGATGTGATGAACCGTATCGCGCAGGGCGCGCGGCCCTCGCTGGGCGTGGGCGTGGGCGCGGTTTTCGTAGCGATCATCATCGGCACGCTGTTGGGTCTCGTCTCGGGCTTCCTCGGCGGCCAGGTTGATCTGATTATCATGTTCTTCATGGATATCCTGCTCTCATTCCCCGGCCTGCTGCTGGCGATCGCCGTAGTGGCGCTGGTGGGGCCGGGGTTGCGCAACGCGATGATTGCTATCAGCATCGTCAGTATCCCGGTCTACGCGCGCATTGCGCGCTCCACCGTGCTCGGCATTAAGCAGGCGGAGTACGTGACCGCCGCGCGCTGCGTCGGCACGTCCCCGACGAACATCCTGTTCCGCCACATCTTCCCCAACAGTCTGTCGCCCGTCCTCGTGCAGGGCACCCTGGGCATCGCCGCCGCCATCCTGGAGATCGCCGCGTTGGGTTTCCTGGGGCTGGGGCAACAGCCGCCCTACCCGGAGTGGGGCGCGATGCTGGCCGACAGCGTCAAGTATCTGACCAGCGGCGCATGGTGGGTGTTGTTGTTCCCCGGCCTGGCGATCATGCTGACGGTGCTGGGCTTCAACCTGCTGGGCGACGGGGTGCGCGATGCGCTGGACCCGCGCTTGCGGGCCGATTGATGGCAACGAATAAATAGATCTGAAAACGCCGCGTCGCTCCCCTTTGTAGTGACGGCTTTAGCCGTTGTGGGGCACTACAGCGGCTAAAGCCGCCACTACAAAGGGAAGGTATGACTTTAAGCGAAAAAAGGCAGGGGCCGAAATGGTGAAGGGCACGCACGATTCTGTGCCGGATGACCGGAACGCGGGCGTCTTGATTTATGTCAACGGGGAGTTGACGCCACGGGATGCGGCGAAAGTTTCGGTGTTCGATAGTGGGTTTCTGGTGGGCGACGGCGTTTGGGAAGGGTTGCGGCTGCACCACGACACCTTCGTCTTTCTGGATGAACACCTGGACCGGCTCTATCAGGGCGCGAAGACGATCGGGCTGGAGATCGGGCTGACGCGCGCCGAACTCACCGAGGCGCTGTGGCAGACGGTGCGCGCGAACGACATGCACGATGGCGTCCACGTGCGCCTGATGGTCACGCGCGGGATCAAGAAGACGCCCTCGCAGGATCCCCGGCTGACCATCAGCCGGCCGACTATCGTCATTATCGCGGAGCACAAGCTGGCGAGCGCCGCGCCGTGGGAGAGCGGCATCACGCTCTTCACCTCGACCATCCGCCGCCCGCCGCCCGACACGCTGGACCCCAAACTGAACTGTCACAGCAAGCTCCATGAGGTGATGGCGCTGAACCAGGCCATCGCCGCGGGGGCTGACGAGGCGCTGATGCTGGACGTTCACGGCGCGGTGAGCACCTGTAACGCCACTAATTTCTTCATCGTCACGAAGGGTCAGGTGTGGACCTCGACCGGGATGCATTGCCTTAACGGAATCACGCGGCGCAAGGTGATCGCGCTTTGCAGGGCCAACGGCATTCCCGTTTTCGAGCGGGACTACTCTCTCACGGACGTGTACGGCGCGGATGAGGCGTTCGTCACCGGCACCTTCGGCGGGCTGACGCCGGTCGCGAGCGTGGACGGTCGCCCCGTGGGGGATGCGATCCCCGGCGCGCTGACCCGCCGGCTGCGCGAGCTGTATTTGGAGATGGTGAGCAGGGCAGCGGATGGCGCTAAGGCAACGGATAGAAACGGATAAGCGGATATAAGAGGAGTATCGTAGACTATCCGCTTATCCGTTCGTATCCGTTGCCGCGACCAACAGATAAGGAACTTACATCATGCAATCTACGAAACTGGCGCGGGTGCAGGAGATTGTGGCTGCTTCGGGCCTCGACGGGTGGCTGCTGTATGATTTTCGCGGGCTGAACCCGTTCCCGGCGCAAGTCCTGGGGCTGGGCGAGGGTATGCTCACGCGGCGCTGGTTCTTGTACGTGCCCGCGCAGGGGCAGGCCACCCTGATCTGCCACCGCATCGAGGCCGGGGGGTGGGAGGCGCTGTTGCCCGACCCGAGCGTGAACCGCGTAGTCTTCGGCGCGTATCAGGAGCTGGACGCGGCGCTGTGTGAGATGCTGCGCGGGGCCGGGCGCGTGGCGATGGAGTACAGCCCGCGCGGCGACGTGCCCTACGTCAGCTTCGTGGACGCGGGGACGATGGAACGTGTGCGCGAATGCGGCGCGGAGATCGTCTCCAGCGACGACCTGTTGCAGCACTTCTTCTTGTGGGATGAAGAAGATCATCGTGAGCATCTGCGCGCTGTGGATGCGCTGATGCTCGCCAAAGATGACGCATTCCGGCTGATTGACGAGCGGCTGAGGGCGGGCGCGCCGGTGGCCGAGTCGGAGGCGCAGGCGGTGATCATGGCGCGGCTGGAAGGGGCGGGGTTGATCACCGATCACGCGGCCATCGTCGCCTTCGGCAGCCACGCCAGCGATGGGCATTACTCGGTGCGCCCGGAGACCGACCGGACGCTGGAGATGGGGATGTGCGTGCTGATTGACCTGTGGGCCGCCGTCCCCGGCCGGCCGATGGGCGACGTGACGTGGGTGGGCTATGCCGGCGAGCCGCCCGCCGAATACATGCGTGTGTGGGCATGCGTCCGCGATGCGCGTGATCTCGCGCTGAAGTTGCTGACGACCGGCGCGGCGACCGAGGGCTGGGAGGTGGATCGCGCGGCGCGCGACCTGATCACGGAGCGCGGCTACGGCGTGGAGTTCCGGCACCGGTTGGGGCACAGCCTGGGCCGCGAGCACCCCCACGGGCCGACCGTCAACCTGGACGACCTGGAGACGCACGACACGCGCCGGTTGCTGCCCGGCCTCGCGGTGACGGTGGAGCCGGGCGTCTATCCTGGCCCGTTTGGCATCCGCAGCGAGGTGAACGTGCTGATCACCGAAGATGGGGCGGTTGTCACGACGCCGGTGCAGGCCGCGCCGTATATCCTAGGGTAATTTAGGGCTGGCCGGTTTCAACGCGTCAGGATGTATGCAACCGAGGAGTTAGCCAAATGCAAGCGCTGACAAGCTCCAGGGACTCATGGTGCGATGCCAAGTCCCAATTAGCAGGAGTCAAACGTCCGTATTTTGTGCTTCTGCGATGATATCGAATCTGCCGCGCCGGAACGGGAGAAGGCGCTGCTGGAGGAGTTGATGACGCGCCGGCTGTCGGCGGCAGCGGGGATGCACATAACCGCTTGAACATCAATCGGCATAACGCGTTCGCAAGGTAAAGAAAGGACGGATAGCAATGCGGCGTTTCATAGCCCTGTTTTTGTTTGTGGTCGTTCTCTCCGGTTGTGCCGCTCAGCCGCCACCTTCGTCGGAGAAACCGACGCCGCTAGTTGTCCAGCAAACGATTAGTGTCCCGCAGACAGTTGTGGTACTCCAGACGGCCCTTATCCCGCAAACGGTTGTAGTGGTTCAGACGGTGGTTGTACCACAGACGGTAGTAGTGCGTGAGACGATACTGGTCATGGCCGTGGCGACAGCAACGCCAACGCCTCCACCCGCACCGACTGTTGCTAAGCAAGCCACTACTCAGCCTGCCGCGCGGGCGAACGGGTTGACCCCGGAGCAGCTCGCAGCCACTTTCAAAGCAGTTGGATTGGAGGCTGAGAACGTGCGACCACTGACCAAAGACGATTATGGGCTTGCACCCTTCGTCGGCTCTGGCGTACGCTTCCTCATACCATCGCTTTGCGAAGACTGCGGGGGACGGATATTTCAGGTGGATAATGCAGACGACTTGGCGCGCCTGAAAGCATACTACGATGACCTGAGCAAGGTATCGGCAGCATTCTTCTCCTGGGTGTTCGTGCGCGGTGGTACCCTAGTACAGATTAACGGCGATTTGCCCGAAGAAAGAGCGCGAAATTATGAGTCGGCGCTCAATTCGGCGCAATGAATCGGACAGCGCAACCCACAGGCTGATAGAATCTCATGTCCGAACGCAGCACCGTCCAGAACCCAATGTTGAAGTGCGCCGCCGAGGCCAGCTGGACGCGAGCGCTGTCCGATTTGACGCTGAAAATGCCGACGAACGGCGCAGCGAAGGAAGGCTGGGTGTCAGATAAGGTCATTAGGAAATAGAAATGCGCCCACCAATGTAGGCGCATCAAGCTTAAGCTCCTCGAGGAGGACTCGAACCTCCAACCTTGCGGTTAACAGCCGCTTGCTCTGCCAATTGAGCTATCGAGGAATGTGACGACGGGTATTATATCTATCCGGGCCGATCTCGTCAAAAAGGGAAGGACAGCTACGCGATTTCGGGTCGGAGTCGCTATCCCAGGTAGTCGCGCAGCTTGCGGCTGCGGTTGGGGTGGCGCAGCTTGCGGAGCGCCTTGGCTTCGATCTGCCGGATGCGCTCGCGGGTGACGCCGAACTCCTGCCCCACTTCCTCCAACGTGCGCGACATGCCGTCCTTCAGCCCGAAACGCATTTCCAGCACCCGGCGCTCGCGTTCGCTGAGACCGTCCAGAATCTCCGCCATCTGCTCTTTGAGCAGGTGGTGGCTGGCCTGATCCGCCGGGCCGGGCAGGCTCTCGTCCTCGATGAAGTCGGCCAGCGAGCTGTTCTCTTCCGTGCCGACCGGCGTCTCCAGCGACATCGGCTCCTGCGCGATGCGGCTGATCCGACGCACGCGCGCCGCCGCGATTTGCAGCCGCCGGTTCAGCGCGGGGTCCATGGCCTGCCCGCTGACGATCGCGTCTTCGATGGCGACCTTGTCTTCAGGGGCGAGAAAATCCATCTCCAGCGCCACTTCTTCGGGGGTCGGCTCACGCCCCAACTCTTGCATCAGGCGGCGCTGGGTACGAATCTGGCGGTTGATGCTTTCCACCATGTGTACGGGGATGCGAATGGTGCGGGCCTGATCGGCAATCGCCCGGCTGATCGCCTGCCGAATCCACCAGGTGGCGTAGGTGCTGAACTTGAAGCCCAGCGTGGCGTCGAACTTGTCTACGGCGCGCAGCAAGCCGATGTTGCCCTCCTGGATCAGATCGAGGAAGGACATGCCGCGCCCCAGATAGCGCTTGGCGACGCTCACCACCAGCCGCAGGTTGGCCTGGGCCAGCCGCTGTTCGGCCTGCTTGCCCTGTTGGAAAACGAGTTTGAGTTCGTCCAACTCGTCGGGAGACGGGTCCTCGGCCTTGAGTTTCGCGGCGGCTTCCTTGCCGAGGACGATCAAACCTGCGAGGGCGATTTCTTCCTCGCTATTTAGTAGGGCGGTGCGGCCGATTTCGTGCAGGTACATCCGCACGGGGTCGCTGCTGATGCTGGGGTCGCCCCACTCGTCAAGCACCAGATCGAGCGGTCGCCGGACCTCCGTTTCGAGTTCTTGTTCCAGCTCCTCGTCTTGCTCGGGCAAGGCAATGTCTTCATCTTCGTCATCAACGAGGATCGCCTGCGCGACGCCATCGGGACCGCGCGCAATACGCACAGGAACGACATCGCCGTCTTCGAGTTCCGCGCCATCCAAATCGTCCGCATCGGGCGCGAAGTCAACGTCTACATCGGCGCGCGCATCGTCGTCGGCGGCCTCCGCAGATTCGTCTTGCTGCCAATCGTCGTCGGGTTCAATCTTGCGACGTCGGCGGGTGGTGTGTTCCTCTTTCGCTGGGCTCATGACTTTTCCGAAGACTGGGTCGTCTCAAGCGTGTTCGCGCTTTTTCTGGCTTTCAAGATGCCGGCCATGGATCGGGACCACGTCAACTCATGCAGGTGATCCAACTGCGCGATACATGATACCATGATTTCCTGATAATGGCGTCGTTCGGCCAGCGCGCCGGTTTCTTCGCAATCGAGCAACAGGTGCTCGATCTGGCGGATGCGCTGACGCAGGTTGCGCTCGCGTAGCCGCAAGAGCGAGTCACCCATCTCTTTGAGCAGCTTCTCATCGCTGAGCACGGGTTGGCGCCGCGCGTGCGTCAGGATCTTCCGGCAATGCTCCTGCACCTCGGCGTCCATGACGGCCAACAGGACGTCCGGGTCAGATACGTCGGTCATCAGCGTGGACGCCTGCAACACGCTCATCGCGGCCGTGTTCTCCGGCGCCGTGAAATCCTCCGGCCCCAGGGGCGGCGTGTGCTGGCCGATCATTTCGCTGTCGAGTTGCGAGAGCAGGTCGAGCCGCACCAGGATGTGCCCGAGCAAATGCTCTTCCACGCCGATGGCGCGTTCCGGCCGGACTTTCACCGGGGCCGGTTGCGCCACCGGCGCGGGCGCTTTGCGCGCTTCCTGCTCCTTGCGTTCCTTGTCCTTCACCCGGCCGGCGACGGACACCTGTTCGGCCACCAGCCGCTCATCGGCCTGGATCAAGCGCGCCAGAATCTGCGTATAATGCGCCCGCTCGACCCGGTCGGAAATTTCGCGGATCAGCGGGGCCATCCGGCTGACAGCGTTGGATTTGCCGCGCGCGGTGGTCAAATCCTCTTCGCGCGCCACCATGTCCATATAATAATCCACGATGGGGCGCGCCTCGGCGATCACCTGCCGCCAGCGGTCGGCGTCTTGCAGCGCCAGCTCGTCGGGGTCGAGCCCGTCGGGCAGCGTCGCGATGCGCAACTGGGCGTTCAGTCGGCTCTCCTGGCGCACCAGCCCGGTCGGGCCGATGACGTTCTCCCAGCTTCGCTCGAGGGCTTGCCGCGCCGTCTCCAGGCCGCGCACCGTGGCATGGTCGCCCGCCGCGTCAGGGTCCAGCGCCAGCGTGATGTTGCCGGTATAGCGCTTGAGCTGCCGCATCTGCGCCTCGCCCAGCGCCGTGCCCATCCCCGCCACGACGTTCGCGACGCCGGCCTGGTATGACCCCAGCACATCCATGTAGCCTTCGACGATGATCGCGAGGTTGGCCTCGCGGATCGCCTTGCGGGCCATGTCCAGCCCATAGAGGACGTTGCCTTTGTCGAAAAGCGGCGTCTGCGGCGAGTTAATGTACTTAGGCTGCGGGCGGTTCGGGTCCTCTTTCAGCATCCGTGCGCCGAAGCCGATGCTGCGCCCCTGGCTGTCGCGGATGGGGATCATCAGGCGGCCGCGGAAGCGGTCGTAATAGCTGCTGCCGTCCTCGCGCTTGATCACCAGCCCGGCTTCATCCAGTTCGGCCAGCGAATAGCCTTTGGCCGTCAAGCGGTCTTTAAGCGCATCCCAGGAATCGAGGGCATAGCCAAGCTGCCAGGTTTCCCAGGTCTGTTGCGTCAACCCCCGGCGTTCGAGGTACTTGCGGGCGATGTCGGCTTCGGGGGCCTTGATCAGGAGGTAATGAAAATAGATTGCGGCGTCGGCGACCAGGGCGCGCAGCCGTTCGAGCTTGCCCTCTTCCGGCCCGGCGTCTTCGCGCGCCTTGAGTTCAACGCCGGCCTTATTGGCGAGAAAGGCCAGCGCCTCACCGAAATCGAGGTTCTCCCGCTTCATCACGAACGAGAAGATGTCGCCGCCGGTCGCGCACGCCCCAAAGCAGTGCCAGCCTTGCGTGTCGGGAAACACGACGAAGGAGGGCGTCTTCTCACCGTGAAACGGGCAAAGCCCTTTGTAATTTCGCCCCGCCCTTTTGAGCGGGACGTAAGCAGAGATCACCTCGACGATGTCCAGGCGATCCTTGATCTCGTCGATTACGCTCATAACAGGACGGGTCTGATGCTAAAGCTGGTTGCGCCCGATCTCCACATCCCGGCAGCAACGCCTACTAAGCCAACGCTAACTAAGATGATTATAACGGACGGAGGGGTGCGTGTCAAAATAATCCCGCAGAAGGCGGATTGATCTATGGTGCATTGGCAGTTGGTCTCATCGCCGAGTATATAATATAGTGAATGCAGGATAGCGCATGATTTGCGTGCAAGAAGGAGAAACCCGCGGATGCTCTTAAAGATCGGGCAGCAGATTACTGTACGTGCGTTGCACGCGGATGGCCGCTGGTATCGCAAGTGGGAGACAACGGTCGAGCGGCTGGATGGGGATGGACTGGTGACGCTTTCACCACCTGGGGGGCTCACTTGTGATGCCGGCAAAGGGGCCTCGCGGCTTGAAAATTACCTGCGTAACTATTACTGGTTCGATCGCTTTTACAATCTCCTCGAGGAGTATGATCCGGGCGGGACGCCGACGCAGATCTATATCAACGTCGGTAGTCCACCCACCCTGACCGACGCCGGTTTTGACTGGACCGATCATGAGCTAGACGTAAGCAAATACATCGGTCGGCCGGCGCGCCTGTTGGATGAGGACGAGTTCGCGGAGGCGGCCCAGAAGTATA
Source organism: Anaerolineae bacterium (assembly GCA_038214535.1). GTDB lineage: Bacteria > Chloroflexota > Anaerolineae > CG2-30-64-16 > CG2-30-64-16 > JBBQRS01. The sequence continues at coordinate 45,516 of JBBQRS010000004.1, read as the reverse complement.
ACTACTCACCCGCGTTCCAACGTCAGTGCTATGCTGCCGCGCGTGAGGCACTTGCGCTGGCTGAGGTGTGGCCGCCCCCCGGCCTATCCGGCATTTGACGGGCGGGCGCGGCTGAGGTAATCATGCCACAGGATGCGCGCGGCGACGCCGCGCCAGGGCCGCCACGCTTCGCCCACCTCCGCCAGCTCGACCGGTTTCAGGACTGCGGGCCAGGCCAGCGCGCGCTGCGCAGCGACGGCCAGAGCGAGGTCGCCGGTGGGCCAGATGTCGGGCCGCAGCAACGCCTCCAGCAGATAGATGTCCGCCGTCCAGCGCCCGATGCCCACCACGCGCATCAGCGCCATGCACACGTCGTCATCATCGAGGTGGTGCAAACCCTCCAGGTCGAGGTTGCCGGACAAGACGGCGCGGGCCAGCTCGCGACCGTAGCGCGTCTTCTGACGGCTGAACCCGATTGCCTTCAGGGTCGTGTCGTCCAGCGTCAGGAAATTCTCCGGTGTCAACGGCGCGACGGCATCCAGCAGGCGACCGTAAGCGGCGCGCGCCGACGCCAGCGAGACCTGCTGTTCCAGGATGATGTAGAGCAGGGTGGCGAAGCCCGGTTCGCGCGCCCACAGGGGAGGAGGGCCAAGCGCATCCACGATGCGCGCCAGCCGCGCGTCGCGCGCGATCAGTTGGGTGACGGCGTGCAACAGGAGGTCGTCGGTCAGCGGCGCGAGTGTATTCGGCAATCTATGCGTTACCAGTCAGAACTTCGAATGCGGTCATCCATCAAGATGGCATAGATGTATGACGGCCCGCGCAAGTGCTGCACGCAAGCGACATTAGGCAGCGGCGCCATGCTGAATGCCTCCGCAAAGTGAGCGCGAGAGATATTCTGATTCGTGCGATCCGGTCGAACATAGTTACCGGGTACTGTATACCTAAATTCGCTGCCCCGTTTTTGTCGAAACATCTCGCCTTCATGGGCAATGATTCGTTGCCAGACTTCTTCAAAGTCAGGCCCGTCTTTTTTAGCGCCAATAGAGTAGGAAACCCGTTCTTCATGAATGGCGCTAACCATTGCCTCTTCCACATCGGGTACTTTGGCCATGGCGCGTTCGAAGGCTACCCTGTTGCCGCGCCGAGCGCGTTGCTCGAGGTATTCTTCGGCGTTTAAGGCGGAAAGCTTCTCTGCCAGGGCTAACGCAATGAGTTGATTGATAGAGATATTTTCTTCACGAGCAACTTCGCGGGCTCGCTCATGAATAGAACTTGGTAACCGTAAGCTGATGACGCTCATAATGCTTCTCCCAATATCTTCAAAAACTCTGCTGCATCCACCACGCGCACCCCAAATCTCTCCGCGCCCCGGAAGTCTGCTTTGTTGTACGTCACGATGTAATTACACCCGCCCGCCACCGCCAACTCCAGGATCATGTCATCGTTTGCATCTCGTAAGATTGGACGCCAGAGGTAATGCACCTTTACACGTCGCGCTACTGAAACGATGTAATCAATGATGGCATCAATGTCTCCCTCCGTCCATCCGAACGAGCCTATCAGCCGTTTAGCTACAGCCTCATATTCAAGAACAAGCGGCACGGAAACGGCAATATTGAACCGATCTTCACCGATCAGCATCAATAGTTTGTAGGACGCCCCTCGGCGCGAGCGCAATCCAGCGATGAGTGTGCTGGTGTCAATGACGATGCGGCTTGTCATACTGGTATTATATACAATACCGCCGGATTGTCAATAGGGAAAATGAAGCGCCCGGCATCTGTGAGAGACGCCGGGCGCTGGATGAGCCGGTTGACTCACCCGGTTTGCGTCATTGCAAATCGGGTGAGTCAACGTCGCGAATTACTTGGGGGCATGCACGATGGCCGACTGCGCCGCGGAGAGGCGGGCCGCCGGGACACGGAACGGTGAGCAGCTCACGTAGTTGTTGCCAATCAGATGGCACCACTCGATGGAGCTGGGGTCGCCGCCGTGCTCGCCGCAGATGCCCACTTCCAGTTCGGGGCGGACCTTGCGGCCCTCTTCCACGCAGATGTCCATCAAGCGGCCGACGCCGGCGCGGTCAATGGTCTGGAACGGGTTGAAGGGCAGGATGCCGTCTTCGACGTACTTGAGCAGGAAGTTGCGCTCGGCGTCGTCGCGGCTGTAGCCGAAGGTCATCTGGGTCAGGTCGTTGGTGCCGAAGCTGAAGAACTCGGCCAGACCGGCGATCTCGGCGGCGGTCACGGCCGCGCGCGGGATTTCGATCATGGTGCCGAACTTGTAGTTCACTTCGGTGCCTTTTTCGCTGGTGACGGCTGCGGCGATGCGCTCCAGCTTGGGCTGGATCACTTCGAGCTCGCTCACCGTGCCGGTGAGCGGGATCATGATCTCAGGATGCGGGTCGAAACCGCGCAGTTTGACATCGCAGGCCGCTTCCAGGATCGCGCGCACCTGCATCTCGACGATCTCGGGCATGACGATGCTCAGGCGGATGCCGCGCAGACCCATCATCGGGTTGGATTCGTGCATCCCGCGGATGTTGGTCAGCAGGGTTTCCTTCTCTTCCAGGCCCTCGGTTTCGCCCTTCACCCGCATGGTGATCACTTCTTCCAGCAGGGCTTCTTCATCGGGCATGAACTCATGCAACGGCGGGTCAATCAGGCGGATGATGACCGGCAGGCCCGTCATCGCCTCGAAGAGGCCGTCGAAGTCGCTGCGCTGGTAGGGCAGCAACTCGTTGAGGGCGGCAGTGCGGCCTTCGCTCGTGCCGGACAGGATCATGTGCTGCACGATGGGCAGGCGCTCCTGCTCGAAGAACATGTGCTCGGTGCGGCACAGGCCGATGCCCTCCGCGCCAAAGGCACGGGCGCGGCGTGCGTCCGCCGGATAGTCGGCGTTCGCCCAAATCTGCAAACCACGCGTCGGGGAGTTGTTCTTGCCCGGCACACGGCTGCCCGGCGCAGCGGCGATCTCATCGGCCCAGCTCAGCAGCGTGATGAGGTCGGTTTGCTCTTCGTACTTCGGGGCGACCGTGGGCATTTGACCCAGGAAGACTTCGCCCGTGGCGCCGTCCACGCTGATCCAGTCGCCTTCCTTGACGGTGACGCCGTTGGCGCTGAACTTGCGGCCTTCCATGTCAATCTTGATCTCGGCGGCGCCGACGATGCAAGGCTTGCCAAACTGGCGTGCGACGACGGCCGCATGGCTGGTCGCGCCGCCTTCACTGGTGAGGATGCCCTTCGACGCAATCATGCCGTGTACGTCATCCGGCTTGGTGAACGGGCGAACCATGATGACGGCCTCGCCTTCGTGCGCCTTCGCTTCCGCGGTGTCGGCGTCGAAGTAGGCGCGACCGACTGCCGCGCCGGGCGACGCATTGACACCCGTGGCCAGCATCTTGCCGTCTTTACCGGCGGCGGCCTTCGCGGCGGGGTCGAACTGCGGATGCAGCAATGAGTCCACCTGCGCCGGGGTCACGCGCATCATGGCCTGCTCTTTGGTGATCAGCCCTTCGTTCGCCATGTCCACAGCGATCTTGATGGCAGCCGCGGCGGTGCGCTTGCCGTTGCGGGTCTGCAACATCCACAGGCGACCTTTTTCGATGGTGAACTCGACATCCTGCATGTCGTGGTAGTGATTTTCCAGGATGCCGCAAATGTCAATGAACTGCTCGTATGCGCTCGGCAGGTCCTTCGCCATGACGGAAACATTCTGCGGCGTGCGGATGCCGGCGACCACATCTTCGCCCTGGGCATTGATCAGGTACTCGCCGTAGATCTTTTTCTCGCCGGTCGCGGGGTTGCGGGTGAAGGCCACGCCCGTGCCCGAGTCGTTGCCCATGTTGCCGAACACCATGGCCACGATGTTGACGGCCGTGCCCAGGTTGTGCGGGATGCCCTCGTGGTTGCGGTAGTCCATGGCGCGCTTGCCGTTCCAACTGCGGAACACGGCCTCAGTCGCCAGGCGCAATTGATCGTAGGGGTCTTGCGGGAAGGGCTTGCCGGTTTCCTTCTCGACGATGACCTTGTATTCCCCGGTCAGTTCCTTCAGGTTTTCGGTGGTGAGGTCCACGTCCAGCGTGGCCCCGACCTTTTCCTTCATCTCGTCGAGGGCTTTCTCGAAGGCTTCGTCGGAGATGTCGAGCACGACCTTGCCGAACCCTTCGATCAGGCGGCGATACGCGTCCCACGCGAAGCGCGGGTTATCGGTGAGCTTGGCCAGGCCCTCAACGGTCTCGTCGTTCAGGCCGATGTTCAGCACGGTGTCCATCATGCCGGGCATCGAGTCGCGCGCGCCGGAGCGGCAGGATACCAGCAACGGGTTTTGCGCGTCGCCGAACGTCTTGCCGGCGGACTGCTCGGTCGCCTTCATGGCTGCCAGCTCTTGATCCCACATGCCTTCCGGGAACTTGTTGCCGCCGGCGAGGTATGCGTTGCAGGCTTCGGTGGTCACGGTGAAACCGGGCGGCACGGGCAGCGAGATGCGCGTCATCTCGAACAGGTTCGCGCCCTTCCCGCCCAGCAGCGAACGGACTTTGCCCCACTCGCCGCCGACGTACTTCTCAACTTCTGCTACTTCGGGGAATAGGTACACCCACTTCTTTTCGGTCATTCTGTAATGCCTCCTGGCTGGTTAGACCGGCGTCGCGCTCACAGGTGCAGACCCGGTCGGTCAAAAACACGTGAAAAAGGACAGAGAAATCCATCCCTGTCCTCATCTCCGCTTTGATGGATGAGGGATCGCCGTCCGAACGAGTCCGGCGGGCACAATCAGGTAAATGTGTGGAATCGGCCTGTTGCGGGGAAGCGGCTTTCAGTCAGACCACGGGTCGTCTTCGCCCACGCGCTCCGTGTCCTCTTCCTCTTCTTCTTCCTCGTCCAACTCCTCCCAATCGTCGTCGCCAACGTCCTCGATCTCCAGGTCGTCGTCTTCCTCTTCTTCCCAATTGAGATCATCAGGGCTGGCGGGGAGATCCAGTTCGTCCGGCGTTTCCTCGGGGATCTCCTCGTACGTCGCGCAATACCCCTCGCGATCAATCCGGATCTCCTCCGCGCCGCACAGACCGTTATCCCAATTCACGCAGTCTGCGAGCTTGCAGTAGATCTTAACGCTCATCCGAACCTCGCTACCGGGATTATTGGCATATCTGGGCGCGCCAAAACTTCGTCAACATGCCCGAGAATGCCACAACTTGGCAGCGCGCGCAAGTTGGGCAGGCGCACTGGTGAGTTTATGCACTTTGCGTCAGGCCATGGCGTTCGCAAGCCGTGTTAAGGATGGTGTTAATGAGTTCCGCGTACGCGATGCCCACCGCTTCAGCTTCCAGTACCAGATCGCTCAGCCCCGGATAGAGTCCCGGCAGGGGATTTACTTCCAGGATATATGGCTTGTCGGCGTCGTTGGCGTCCAGCCGGAAGTCCACGCGCGCCACGTCGCGACAACCGGTCACCCGGAAGACCGTCGCGGTCAGCCGGTGCAGTTCCTCCACCTGATCGGGCAGTAACAGCGCGGGGCACAGATAGCGAAAATCGTCGGCCCAGTCCGTTTTCATACGGTTGGTATACACGCCGCCTTCCGTGGCTGGATACGCGGCGAAGTTTACTTCCAGCGGTGGCAAAAAGTCTAGCCCTTCCAACACGCGCGGGGCAAGCTCGTTGCGCGGGGCGCGGCGCGCCACCGGCGGGTTGAAGTTGCCCAGGCAGCCCACCGTGACTTCCCGCCCGGCGATGAAGCGTTCGACCAGCACGGGCTGGTGATAGCGGGCCAACTGTTGGCGCAATTGCACGCGTAGCGCGGCCTCATCCGCGACGATGGATTCGCCGGAAACGCCCATCCCGGTACCCTCGCGGCTGGGCTTGACGAAGAGCGGGAAATGCAGGTCGGCGTCGAGCGGCTCGTCCTCTCGCTCGAAGACCTGGAAGGCGGGGGTCGGCAGGTCATGGAAGGCCAACACCCGCTTGGTCATCGGTTTATCCAGCGTCAGGGCCAGCGTGAGCAACCCGCTGCCGGTATAGGGGATGCGCAGCATCTCCAGGATGGCGGGGACGTGCGACTCGCGCGAGTCGCCCCAGTGACCCTCGCAGATGTTGAAACAGATGTCGGGGCTGAGCCGGGACAGCGTTTCGACCAGCGATAGGTTGCCTTCGAGAAAGGTCGCCCGATGGCCTGCCGATTCCAGCGCGGCGATGATCGCGTTGACGGTAACGTCCGAATCCAGGTCGTCCCACGCGTCGTCAGACAGCCCCTCATCGTGAGGGGCGTTGCGTTTCAGATTCGCCAGCACGGCAACCGACAGGCCCATAGTCTTTGCTACTTTCTCAGATCAGATTCTTGACGCAGGATGCAGCAGCCTGTTGCTCGGGGTAAGGGAGATCAACTCGCGTTCGTCGGCTTGCAGCCGGGAGTGTACCCGGTCGAATCCCGCCGGCTTGATGTGATCGCCCGCCCCGGAGAGCAGCCCGGCGATGCCTTCCTGGCCCGCCTCCTGCGAGGCGATCTCGCGTTCGGGGCGCGCCAGAGTATGGCCGGTATAGTCGTTCGGCTCATCATACGTCGTGATGAAGCCCTCGAAGTTACGCAACACTACCTTGCCGGGGGCCTGGCTGATGACGTATTGCGGCATCACGGGGATCTTGCCGCCGCCGCCCGGCGCGTCCACCACGTAAGTGGGAATTGCATAGCCGCTCGTGTGCCCGCGCAGGCTCTCGATGATCTCGATGCCCTTGCTGATGGTCGTGCGGAAGTGGCCCGCGCCGTCCACCAGATCGCACTGATAGAGGTAGTAGGGCCGAATCCGGTGGCGCACTAATTTCTGCACCAGCTCTTTGATGACGGCGGGCGAGTCGTTGACACCCGCCAGCAGCACCGTTTGCGCGCCCAGCGGGAACCCGGCATCGGCCAGTCGCGCTGTCGCCTCCGCCACTTCCGGCGTCAACTCTTTCGCGTGGTTGAAGTGCATGTTGATCCACAGCGGATGGAACTGGCGCAACATGGCGACCAGATCCGGCGTGATGCGCTGGGGCATGAACACCGGCACCCGCGTGCCCAACCGGATGATCTCGACGTGAGGGATCGCCCGGAGGCGGCGCAGCAGGTCCTCGAGGACGCGCTGCGGCAGGATCAACGGATCGCCGCCGCTCAACAACACGTCACGAATCTGCGGCGTGCGCGCGATGTAGTCAATCTGCGCGTCGTAGTCGCTGCGCCCGAACTGCGCGTGCGGGTCACCGACAATCCGGCTGCGTGTGCAATAGCGACAGTAGCTCGCGCACTGGGTCGTCACCAGCATCAACACCCGATCCGGGTAACGATGCACCAGGCCGGGCACGGGGCTATGGCCGTCTTCGTTCAGCGAATCCGCGTACATTCCGTCGAACGCGACGAGTTCTTTCCCCGTCGGGATCACCTGTCGCCGGACGGGACAGTTCGGGTCGTTCGGGTCAATGAGCGAGGCGAAGTAGGGCGTGATGTCTACCCGGAACCGGTGACTGCGACAGCCCTCTTCTTCTTCGGGGGTCAAATTGATGACCCGGCTCAACTCTTCCAGCGAGTTCAGGCGATGGCTGAGTTGCCACCGCCAGTCATCCCATTGGTTATCCGGCACATCGCGCCAATAGTCAGGCCGGCGAATCCGGTTACGTTGGGGAGGCTCCTCCGCTTCGTCTGCATGGAGCGGCTCTTCGTTAAGAGACGCATCCACGGTGGTGAATTTGATTACGTTTTCCACGATATGCTCCATGTCTCCTCGTGAGACAAACAGAAGACCCCTTTCCGCCGCATCTGAACGGGGCTCCAGGGGTCCAAAAATCTGGGTTTGTGGGAGAAACTTACTGGCGATCCACGTTCCCCGATGCGATCGTTCGCTGGCTAGTACTCTTCGACTTCGTCGTCCTCTTCGTCGTCCTCGTCCTCTTCTTCCTCGTCATCATCATCGTCATTGTCATCCCAATCATCATCCTCTTCGTCATAGGAGAAGAATTCAAGGGCGCTGGTGGGAGCGTCACATTCAGGGCATTTATTCGGCCTGCGTGTTTCGACGCCCTTTTCGATGTACCCACATTCCATGCATTCCCACTCGCCGGTGACCGGCGCAGCCTTGTCGAGTTCGTCCATGAGAGTGACCTCTTGCACGCCAATTCTGGCCTCTTGCCGATCCGTTCGCGACGAACTATGGACCGGTCAAAAGGGATGAGATGAGGTAAATATCAACGTCCTTATTTTACTCATTTCGGCCATTTTGTCAACTTTGGCGGCAAAACCATTGCCTAGAAAGCCAGGTGTTTCGTCATGGTTTGACATCCCTTCGCCCCGTATGGCATACTCACGCATATACACGACAACAGCGATGAATCCGGTCAAGTACTCGGCGTGCTGCGACACAGCGAACCCTGGATGGTGGAAGCAGGGCGTCGGCGGGGAATGGGCCGGAGAGTTGCAAGGTTGAAAGGCGGCCGCGCTGAGTAGGTCTTGCCGGTGATGCCCCCGTTATTGGGCGCCAGAGCGGGATCGGTTACGCCGGTTCAAGCAGGGTGGCACCGCGAGATCAAGCGTCTCGTCCCTGACGTCATGGGGACGGGGCGTATTCATTTAACGAATCGGGCATTGTGAGCAAAACGAGGACTGGAGGCATGATCCATGAGCGAAAAACGACGCATTCTCACAGGTGACCGCCCGACAGGGCGGCTGCATCTGGGGCATTATGTGGGCAGCTTGAAGAATCGTGTGCGGTTGCAGGATGAATACGAGTGCTACTTCATCATCGCCGACCTGCACATGCTGACCACGAAGAACAGCAAGGAAGAGATCGCAGCGACCGCGGACAACGCGCGCGGCATGGTGCTCGACTATCTGAGTGTCGGCATTGACCCACAGAAAGCCACGATCTTCCTCCAGTCGGCCGTGCCCGAGACGTATGAACTCCAGCTTTTGCTCGGTAACCTGACCACGGTTCCGCGGCTGTCTCGTCTGCCCAGCATCAAAGATATGGCGCGCGCGGCGCATCTCGACGAGGACACTATGCCTTTCGGGCTGCTTGGTTATCCTGTGTTGCAGGCCGCGGATATCCTGTTGCCGCGGGCCAACCTGGTGCCGGTGGGTAAAGATAACCAGGCGCACGTCGAGATCACGCGTGAGCTTGCCCGCCGCTTCAACAATCTCTACGGCGAAGTCTTCCCGATCCCCGACGATCTGGTGCAGGGCGACACGTTGCCGGGCACGGACGGCCAATCCAAGATGAGCAAATCGTTGGGCAACGCCATTTCGCTCAGCGACGACACGGCAACGGTGCGCAAGAAGGTCAACAGCATGTATACCGATCCGAACCGCATCCGCGCCGACATCCCCGGTACCGTCGAGGGCAATCCGGTCTTCACCTATCTCGACCACTTCGACCCGGATACGGCCGGTGTGGAAGCGTTGAAGGCACGCTATCGGGAGGGCAGCGTCGGCGATGTGGAGGTCAAGGCGCAGTTGATCGAGGCGCTGGAGGCATTCCTGACCCCGGTCAGGGAGCGGGCGGCCTATGCTGCGGCGCAATCGGGGCTGGTGGACGAGATCATCTATCAGGGGACGCAGCGGATGCGGCAGGAAGGCAGTGACACCATGCGCATCGTCCGCAAGGCGATGGGGTTGAGCAGTACCTATAATCGCATTGCGCGCAAGGCGGAAGAGCGCGCCAAGAAGCTGGCTGCCGAGGCCGCCAAAGCCCCGGCGATCACCGCGGAGCCATAACGATGCCGCTGGCGGGCCGGGCGACGGAGGCCGGCACTGCCCGTTACGCCGAGCGCTTGCAGGCGGGCGCGACGCGTACGGACACGGGACATTTCCGTGCTGCGTTGGGCCTCACTGTTTCGTCCATCGGCGCGGGCACCTATCTGGGCGACCTGAGCGACGAGGTAGATGCGCGGTATCGCGTGAGCCTCGCGGAGGCGGTGCGGCTTGGCGCGAACGTGATTGACACCGCCACCAACTACCGCGCCCAGCGCAGTGAACTGGCCGTGGGCCGGGCCATCGGCGATCTGGTGGCCTCGGGCGAGTTCCGGCGCGATGAATTGGTGATTATCAGCAAAGGCGGCTTCATCTCCTATCGCCTGGCGCGACCCAGCGACTCCGTTGATTACATCTACAAGCAATTTATCCAGACGGGCGTGATGCAGAACGACGACCTGGCCGGGGGCATTCATTGCATCGCGCCCGCGTATCTCGCCCAGCAAATTACCTGGAGCCTGCGCAACCTGGACCTGCGAACGATTGACGTCTACTGCATCCATAACCCTGAGACGCAACTGGCTTTCGTTGACAGTGCGACGCTCCGTAACCGGCTGCAACTGGCGTTCGTGCAGTTAGAAGAGGACGTCGCGGCGGGACGCATCGGGTGCTATGGCGTGGCAACGTGGGAGGGGCTGCGGCGGCCGCCCATGTCAGCCGGTTACGTGAGCCTGGAACTGATGGTGCGGCTGGCGCGTGAAGTTGGCGGCGAACACCACCACTTGCGGCTGGTGCAGTTTCCACTCAACGCCGCGATGCTTGAGTGCGCCAAATTCCGCAATCAGCCGATCAACGGCAAACTGGCCTCTGCGCTGGAGGCCGCGCGCGACCTGGGGCTGACAGTTGCCGCGACCGCCTCGGTGATGCAGGGCCACGTGACCGGGCGCATAGCCACATCGCTGGCCGCTGCATTCCCCGATCTCGACAGCGACGTGCAACGTGCGTTGCAATTCACGCGCTCTTTGCCCGGCGTCACGGTGGCGCTGACCGGCATGAGCCGGTTGGAACATGCCCGCGAGAACATGGAAGTCGCCTGCTACCCACCGGCTCCCGAACAGGCCCAGCGTCTCGCGCAGATGCTCGCGCGCTAAATCATTGTAGCTTAGCCCCTTGTGGGCGTTACGCCGGCGCTGATGCTCACAAGGGGCTGAACTACGATAGGCTCCATAAGGAGATTCACTTGATGCCCGCAGTAGAAGCCGTTTTTTTCGATCTTGGCGACACGATCTCAGACCTGCGCGAGGGTCAGGACGACTACATGCAGCGGGTCAACCAGCGCGCCGGCCACGTATATGAGACGCTGGCCGCTACAGGCGTGGCGATGCCGGATCGCAACGCCTTCTGTGCGCACTTGTCCGCAGACACGGAAAGACGCTATCGCGACGCGCTGGCGCAGATGCGCAGTCTCAATATTTACGAGGCGATGCAGGGCATCTTGGGCGACGCCGGCCTGCCCACCGAAGACGGCCTGGTCACGGCGGCAGGCGATGCGTATTGCACGGGCGCGCAGACGCCGATGCAACTGCGTCACGGTGCGCGTGAAGTGCTGACTGCCTTGAGCGCCGCCGGGCTGCGGCTTGGCGTGATCTCCAACACGATCCAGCCGGGCCGTTGCATGGACGCCTCGCTGACGCGTCAGGAGTTGATTCACTTCTTCCCGGCGCGCGTCTATTCGTCCGAGGCGGGCGTCCCGAAGCCGCACCCGGAAATCTTCCGTCAGGCGCTGAACGCGCTGGGGGTGGCTCCGGAACACGCCGTCCACGTGGGCGACCGGCTGGATGCCGACGTGCAGGGCGCCCAGGGTGCGGGGATGCGCGCCGTCCTGATCGAAGTGGCGCAGCGCCCCGAGCAGAGCCAGGACATTACGCCGGACGCCCGCATCCGCGAGCTGCCGGAATTGTTGCTGGTTCCGTTTATTGCAGATGCGATCCGTTAGGCGAAGTAAGGAGAATCCACACCATGCAAACCATTCCCGTCATTGATATGGATGCGCTGATTGCGCGCCTTGTGCAGCTTTGTGAGACGCCCAGCCCCACCGGGGACACCCTCGAGGCGCTGGAACTGGTGGAGGGCTGGCTGCGTTCGATGGGACTAACTCCGGTTTACACACGCAAGGGTGCGCTGACCGCAACCATCGGCGGGGACAACGAGGATGCGCCGCGCGCCGTCACCGGCCACGTGGATACCCTGGGCGCGATCGTCAAGGAGATCAAGCCCAACGGCCGGTTGATCTTCGACCGTATCGGCGGATATCCGCTCTACGCCGTCAACGGCGAGTATTGCACGGTGCGCACGGCGTCGGGCCGCAGCGTGAACGGTACGGCCGTCCTCGCGAAGTCCTCGGTCCACGTCCATCGCGAACCGGTGGCGGACCGGGATTGGAAACCCGCCGAGATGGAAATCCGGCTCGACGCCGAATCCACCAACGCGGAAGAGACGCGCAAATTGGGCATCGAGGTGGGCGACATGATCGCCTGGGACCCGCGCACCACCGTCACCGAGACAGGCTACGTCAAATCGCGGCATCTGGACGACAAGGCGGGGGTCGCGGTGATGCTGGCGGCGCTCGACGCGCTGCGCGTGGCGGGTATGGCTCCCGTGCAACGCACGACGTTCCACTTCAGCAATTACGAAGAAGTGGGGCACGGCGCGGCCGCGGGCATCCCTGATGACGTGGCCGAGTTGATCGCGATTGACATGGGCGCACTGGGCGAGGGGCAGCAGGGGAATGAACACGCTGTCAGCATTTGCGCCAAGGACAGCGGCGGCCCCTATGACCTGAGCATCCGCCGCCGTCTGGTCGCGCTGGCCGAGCAGCACGAAATTCCGTATAAGATAGATATCTACCCGTATTACGGGTCAGACGCCGAGGCTTCGCTGCGGGCAGGCGGCGACCATCGGATCGGCCTAATCGGGCCGGGTGTGGACGCCTCACACTCGTTCGAGCGCACCCACCGCGACGCTCTCGACGCTTCGACGCGCCTGCTGCTGGCCTATCTCCTGTCGGAGTAATGCTTGAATCTATCCAAAAACTCGCCTACCACGGAATACACGGAAGACACGGAACAAACCTATCTCTGCTGTTTCAGTGTATTCCGTGTTTTCCGTGGTTTAGCATTAATGCTCGGATAGATTCTAAATTTCCGGGACAATCGGCTCGGATGAAACCGCAGGCACCGCTTCGGGCTCGGTCGCGCGCAGCAACGCCGCGGCGTCTTCGGGCGTCACCGGGTTGACGAAGAACCCTGATCCCTCCTCAAAGCCTGCCACGCGCGTCAGGCGCGGGATGATCTCCATGTGCCAATGATAGTCTTCTGTGATGGTAGACCAGTATCCGATGTGGGGCCGCCGGAAGGGAGCCGTGTGAATCAGATAATTGTAAGGCGGATCTTTGAGCAGGTTGCGCGTTTTCAACAGCGTGACCTTCAATGCGTCGGCCAGGAAGCCGCACTCGTCATCGGTGAGCGATAGATAATCGCAATTGTGCGTCTTCGGGATGATCCACGTTTCATAGGGCATACGCGCGGCGAACGGTGAGAGCACCACAAACGCCTTGTTCTCGTAGACCAGCCGCTCAGGCGTCAATGCAGTTTCCTGCTTGATCATGTCGCAAAAGACACAGCGGCGCTTGAACTCATAATAGCGCTGCGCCCCCACCAACTCTTCTTTGACGCGCTTCGGCGTCACCGGCGTGGCGATTAACTGTGAATGCGCGTGGGTGAGGGTCGCGCCCGCCTCATGGCCTTTGTTCTTGAACACCAGCACGTACTTGAAGCGGTCGTCGCCGGCAAGGTCGCTCATGCGGGCGCGGTAGGCGCGCATCACCGCGCAGATGTGTGACACGGGCAGTTCGGCCAACTCGACATTGTGGTCGGGGGTTTCGACGATCACTTCATGCGCGCCGACGCCGCTCATCATATCGAACATCCCCACCGGGTTGCGTTCCAGTTTGCCTTCGATGCGCAATACGGGATACTTGTTTGGCAGCACGCGCACTTCCCATCCCGGCATGTTCTTGGCCGAGCCATCGGGGCGAATGGCGAAGATCTCGGTCGGGTCGCGTTCTTCCTGCCCGCCGCAGAACACACAGGGCGCGGGCTGCACCTTCGTTTGCCATTCCGTCAACGCATCGGGACGCAGGCCGCGCTCCGGTGCGATAATCACCCAACGACCCATGACAGGGTCTCTACGTAACTCAGACATTTTACTTCTCCCACGATTTAGTATCTATCCGAAGACTGCGCATCGCCGGTCAGCTACAAAGGAAAGTCGGATAGATTCTTATTCACTTCGCAACGGGTAATGGCCGTAGCGCCGGGCTGCACGCGCCAGCGCCTCCAGGTTCTCCGCCGGATAGGCCAACGGCTGATCCGGCGCAAGCATCAGCCCCCCGGCGGAACCGAGGGCGCTTATCGCGTGTCGGGCCGCCCGCGCTACATCGTCGGGGCTGCCCATCTGCATCACTCCGCTGCCGATCCCGCCGTAAAAACCGATTTGGCGGCCATACTCAGCCTTCAACGCCGCAAGGTCGCACGCGGCGCTCTGCAAGTTGAAGGCGATTACCCCCGCTTCGATGAGGTCTCCGATGAACGCCTTGGCGCGCCCGCAGGTATGAAACACCACCGGCGCGCCGGCGTCGCGATATACGGCGATCATCCGGCGCAATCCCGGCAAGATCATCCGCCGCCACACGGCGGGGCGCAGATATGGGCCGTCTTGCCCGGCGTAGTCGTCGGCCAGAAAGCCGGCGTCCACCCCCGCCGCAAGGTAGCCCCGCGCGATCTCGACATGGTAGTCCGCGATGCGATCCAGGGCGGCCTGTGTCTCGTCCGGCTCCATCAGCATCGCCGCCAGCGCGTCCGGCATCCCCAGCAGGGTACACAGGCGATCCAGCGGGCCTGCGCCGTGCCGCCCGATGGTTAATACCGCTTCAGGTTCGATGTCATCCATCATACCATCGAACAGCCCGGTGGCGCGCCCATCAGGGAAGCTCGCCAGGTTAAGTTGTGCGGTTCGCTCCGCAACATATTTGACCGGGTAAGACTCCAGCGGCTCGTCGCGCCCGGTGCGATAACCTGATGGCAGCGGCGCCCACGTCACGCCCCACTCGTCCACGCCTTCTCGTGGCGGCTTGCGCCCGCAGTGATCCACGAGTTGCCACGCGCCCTCGCCTTCGTATGGCACGTGATTGGGGTTTTCGTGGCGCAACGCCCGCAGCAGGTTCTCCCTGCCCGTCAGTTCCGGCATCATTCCCATTCCCATGGCAGCGTGTTTTGATAGACCCAGGCCATCGTATGATACGCCTGCACGGGAATCAGCGCCCAGGCGGCCGCCCGCAAAGCAGAAATCTCCGGCAGGAAGCGCGGCAGCGCATAGGCCAACCACACCGCGGCGGGAATCGCCGCCGGGGCGAACAGGTCCCAGTCGCGCTGCCCGCCGTAGTCCGGGTTCCAGGTCAGCGTCAGCACCAGATAACTGACCGCCATCACCCCAAGCAGCCGGAAAATCGGGTCGCGCCGCGGGATGCGCGAACCGGCAAAGATCAGGCACAAGATCAGCGCGGGCCACACCACGGGCGCAGACAGCAGTTGCTGATTGATGATATCGAGCGCATGGGCCAACGAGAACATTGTATAATGCTCCCAGCGGGTTTGCGTCTCGAACAGCGGTACAAACCAGCGATGATCGCCTCCGCCGGGGAAGTCCGCGCCCATCAAGGCATTTAGCCCGTGCCCGCCCACCGACATTAGCGCCGTTACGCCCGCGCCGACGACAACATAAGGTGCGGCGACTGCAACCAACGCGCGCAGCCATGACGTATCGAAGCCCAGGCGTCTGCGTTCCCAGATCAGGAGCAGCAGGCTCGGCGCTAACACCAGCGTCGAGGGGTGGAATCCATGCGTCAGCGCCAACACCGTCGCCGGCCAGATCAACCCCACCTCACTCCGCACGGCGCGCAGGGCCAACCAGATGTAGACCAGCACGCCCAACGTCATGATGCTGTAGTTCTCGATGTAGCCGAAGAAGAGTTGCATCGTGCCCAGCGTTGCGACCAACCCTATGACGAGCGCTCGCTCGGTGAAGTTCCGGCCCAGCCAGGCCGCCAACCCCAGCAACGTCCACAAAAACAGCATGCCCGCCGCGATGCTGAGGAGCCAGTAAACCGGCGTCGGATCGGGCCAGCCGAACCAGCGATTTCCGGCAGCCCACAGTTTCGCATGAATGAACACGTCCAGCGGGGCCTGCCAGACGTAGGTCAGGCGCACGTCGGGGTGCGGAATGGACTTCACCAGGATGTAGGCGTCGCCCCAACGGAGGTGACGGATGCGAAACAGATAGAAGATCACGCCGCCCGCCAGCACGATGCCCCCGCGCACCCACGGGTCGGCCGGTTTCCAGGCGGGAAGCGGCAGGCGCGGGCCGATCCAGATGAGGGCCAACGCGAGCAACCCCAGCGCCCAACGCCAGGCCGCAGGCAAATAAGTGGCCGGCCACACGCCCCAAGCATTCGCCTCCGTCAGACGCGGCGCGATCAGGTATAAGGCGATCAGCCCGACGCCCAGCAGTCGCAGCGCCAGCACCAGACGGCGAGAGGTCGGCGTCATGCGAGCGGCCTATTCCGCAAGCCGGTTCTCCAACACCATCTGTGGATCGAAGTTGTCGAGTTGCAGATACCACGTCGCCGCATCCAGCAGCGCCTGTTGAGGGATCATCCCGATCAGTTCGCTTGAGGCAACGCCCACCCCATAGCGTGCGGCCTCGCGCCGGATCAGTTCCACGGCCACGTGGATCGGCGTCTGGTGAAAGTCCGTCAGGTTCATGCTCACCTGCGCCTTACCCTGCACGGATAGCCCCAATGACTTGACATAACGCAAGCCGCCGGTGCTGTAACGGATCGTTCGGGCGATCTTTTTGGCGATCTCAACATCGCCGGTAGTGAGATAAACATTGTATGCGATCAGGAAGGGGCGCGCGCCGATGACGACCGCGCCCGCCGGGCCCATATGCGCCGGGCCGTAGTCGGGGCGACGAGCCGGGTTGCCTTCGATCTCCGCCTTCAAACCCTCGTACTGGCCGCGCCGGAGATCGGCAAGGTTGACCCGGTCGGGACGCGTCGCGGCCGCTTCATAAAGATACACCGGGATGCCCAACTCCTCACCCACACGCTGCCCTAGCGTTTGCGCCAGCTTCACACACTGTTCGAGCGTTGCATCACGCAGAGGCACGAACGGCACGACGTCGGTTGCGCCGATGCGCGGGTGTTCGCCGCGGTGTACGTTGAGATCAATCTGCACCGCGGCCGTCTTGATGGCGTCGAACATCGCCGGGACGAGCGCATCGGGAGGAGCAACCAGCGTGTAGACGGATCGGTTATGGTCGGCGTCGCTCTCCACATCGAGCAGCTTGACGGCGGGATGCGCGCGCAGCGCGTCGGCGATCCTCGCGATCACTTCGGGGCGCCGGCCTTCGCTGAAGTTGGGTACGCATTCGACAAGTGGCTGCATGGGGCAAGAGTCCTTCCTGGCGCGCGATCAGGATGCCGGCGCCGGATCTGGTTTTGATTTTACATCCACTTCCTCAATCTATCAATCTTGCCGCTTCTTCGCTGCGCGGTTAGAATGGGTCGGATACCCTGCAATGACGTTACGGTCTATTTTCCTTCACCCGCTTGGCCCGGCGCTGGTCATGGCTTTAGGGGGCATAGCGCTGAGTCTGAGCTATAACATCAGCTTCGGGCCGGCGGTGCGCGCCGGTTACGCGGATACGCCCATTGGCCGCAAGCAACTGGCTCGCTTTCGCGTCGTCCTTGTTGCGCGGTCGGTTTTTGCGTTTTGGACCCTGTTCGCCGCGCTTTGGCTTCTGATGCGCCTGCGGGTTGCGCCCGACCGTATCGGCATCGCCTGGACCTGGCAACCGTTGACGGTCACCGGCGGGGCGCTGGAATGGCGCGCCGATCCCTGGAACTGGCTGGTCGCCTTGCTCATCCTGCTGGTTACGGCGGCGGGCCTGGCGTTGGTCGGCTCGGACTGGCCCGCAGGTCCGGCGCGGGGCCGGCCGGGCGAACGCCTGGAATGGACCCTGTGGGTGGGCGCGGCCGCGCTGGTCTTCGTCTTCTCCGCCAACGTCATCACCCTGGTCAGCGCATGGGTGTTGCTGGATGCCGCGATTGCCCTGCGCTTACGCCCCGCCGAAAACCCTGCCGCATCGTCACGCGCCTGGACGTTCCTCAGCGCGGCGGCGTTGATCGCGCTGTTGTTGGTCACCGTGTTGGGCGAAAGCGGCATTCGCTCGTCGCTTATCGGGGGTGAGTTTACCCGGTTGGATATCGCCCTGTTGTGGTTTGCTGCGTTGATCCGCGCGGGCGTCTATCCGTTGCACTATTGGCTGACCGGGTCGCCCTTGCCTGAGCCCAGCGACCGCTTGGCCCTGCACCTGATCGGGCCGCTGGCGGGGATCTGGCTGATGGCGCGCGTGTATCAACTTGCAAGCGTCGCGCAGTTCCAAACATCGCTGTGGTTGGCGGTGGGCGCGTTGGCGCTGTTGGGCACGGCGCTGGCCGCCTGGACTGCCCGCGACGAAGCGCTGCGCTGGCGCTGGATCATGATCAATCGGGTCAGCGCGATTCTCCTGATGGTCTACGGGGCCTCCACCGCCGGCCAAAACGCGTTCGCATGGCAGGCGATCACGTTTGCATTGGGCGGGGCCTTGCTGGCGTTAGGCCAGGCGGCTCGCGCCGGTTGGCGTGGCGCGCCGCTGGCCTGGTTTGCGGCATTGGTGTTTTGGGGTCTGCCGGGCACAGTCGGCTTCCTGGCGCGTTCGGTGCTCGTCTACCCGACCAGCAGCCCGCTTTCCGTCCCCGTCTTCTTCCTTGTGATCGTCGCAGAGATCCTCCTGGCGGCGGCGCTGTGGCAGGCGACCGTCGGCAAGCCGGAAGATCCGAACCCGGATGCTCGCGGGGCAAATCGCTATGCCCCAAACGGCATCATGTCTTTGTGGTATCTCTTCACCCTGGTCGTTGGGGTGTTCGGCGCACTGGCGTTGCTCGCGGTGATCTGGGGCGTCTATCCGCAGCGCGTGGCGGCGCTCAGCCCGTGGCCGGGCAGCGAAACCGTGCCGGACCTGTGGGAATACCTCAAAGCCACGCGACGTTCTGTCTGGTTCGGGCTGGGCGTCTCCGCCGCAGGCGGCGCGCTTCTTGGGTGGCTCAGGCCGCGCATTTTCTCGGGGTTGCGCGGTTGGCAGGAGTTGGTTTTTGATCTGGTGAGTCTGGATTGGCTATATCAGGGTATAGCCGGTGTGCTGGCGTTTCTGGGCAGCGGGCTGCGCTACTTCTCCGTGATCGGTGAAGGCGAAGGTTACATCGGCTGGCTCCTGCTGGCGGGCCTCATTCTGTGGGTTCTGCTACGAGCCTGAGGCGATCCTCTATACCGAATTCAGCGTGATGCTATGACGATTTTTGAACTCTATCGCCAGATGGGCCTGCTTGTGGGGCTGCCTGTCGCCATCCTGGCCGGCCTGGGGGCCGTGCTGATCGTCGTGCCGCGTGACTGGCGCGCCGTGCTGTTCGGCTATGCGATGCTCTCGGTGATGCTGTCGTTGCTGCTGTCGCGCGTCCTGCCCATCGAATGGGCCTTGCTGCAAACCATCGTCGGCGGACTGATCGCGGTCATGATCTTCCTTTCCGCCGGTGAACTACGCAACGTCTCGCGGCGGCAGATCCGCTGGTCGGAGCGGTGGCCGCAGATGGCCTCGCTGACGAGCTTTCGCCTGATCGCCACCACGTTGGCAGCGATTGCTTATTATATTCTGCGCGACCGCGTCACGCTCCCTGGGGTCCAACCGCTCTTCCGCGACACGATCGTCTGGCTGGCGATGATGGGGGTGCTGGGGCTGGCCCTGCACACGGAGCCGATGCACGCCGGGCTTTCGCTGCTGACCCTGCTGGGGGGCTTCGAGCTTCTCTTGTTCACCCTGGTGCAGGGTCGCCTCGTCGTCGGGCTGATGATGTCCTTGCAACTGATGCTCGGGCTGGCGATCGCGTATCTCGTCCTTTCTCACGGTCTCGCCCCAACGGTCAAAGCCGAGGCGGCGGACCTGGCGGATTTCGCCCAATGATTACCGGCCCCGCCCTGCTGCTGGCGCTACTCCTTGTTGGGGCTGCCCTCATCTATCTGCTCCGTCGGATGGAGGCCATCGCCGCGATCTCCGCGGCCGCGCTGGCGACCATCATCGCGATCGGATTGTGGAAACTGCCGACGGCCATGCCCGTGCGTCTGGCCGGGCGCACCGTCTGGCTGGGCCGCCCTCTCGAATGGAACGGCCTTTCGCTGGTGCTGACGCCCGCGGCGCAGGCCTTGCTGGTATACCTGTTGCTGACGGGGGCCATCGCCTTCATCCTGGGTTGGCGCACTTATCAGGGACGCACGTTCTACCCCTTCGGGTTGGTCCTGTTGGCGTGCTGGGCCACCGTTGCCCTGCTCCAGCCGTTGCTGATCGCGCCGTTTGTAATCGTGCTCGCTTCCATCGTGGCGATCTTCTTGATTCAGGCCGGACGCCCCGGCAACACGCGCGGAGCATGGTATCAACTGCTTTTCCCGACGTTGGCTGTGCCCTTTTTCCTGATCGCCGCCTGGTATATCAACCTTGCGCCGCTCAACCCCGATGATCTCGCGCCGTATCGGATCGCCGGGTGGTTGCTGGTCATCGGGTTCATCCTGCTTTTGCAGCCTGCCCCGCTGGCGGTGGCTGTGCCTGCCATTGCCGGCCACGCGCCGCCCGTTGTCGCCGTGTTCCTGTGGATCGGCGGCCAGGCGGTCACCCTCTTCCTCCTGCAGCGGTTCCTGGTGACCTACCCGTGGATGGCGGCGACCGTGGACAGCGCCCGCTGGTTGTTGTGGCTGGGCGTGCTGACGGCGGTGCTGGGTGGATTATTGGCGGCGGTGCAGGACCGGTTGGGGCGCTTGCTGGGCTATGCCGGTGTTTTTGATTACGGCATCTTGCTGGTCGCCATGGCGCTGCGCGGCACGGCAGGGCTGCCCACGGCCGTCTGGCTCCTCCTGACGCGTACCCTCGCGCTGCTCACGTTCGCGCTCGGCGCGGCGGCGTTGCGTCACTACATGGAAAGCGACCGTTTCGACCGCCTGGCCGGCGCGGCGTCGCGCTTGCCCTGGGCCGTGGCCGCGCTGTTGGCGGGCGGGCTGGCGTTGGTCGGGATGCCCCTCAGCGCGCAGTTTGCGTCGCGGTGGGCGTTACTGCAACTGCTGGCCGAGAATGACACGCGCTGGGTGCTCTTGATTTCCCTGGGCGGTTGCGGCGTACTGATCGGCGTGATTCGCGCTGGCAGGGCCTGTTTCGGCAGCCTGAGCGAGTCGGAAGTCGAACGCGAATCGTTCGGCATTGCTGCGTTGGCGTTCACGCTGGTCCTGGTGAGTGTGCTTCTGGGGGTTTTCCCGCAACTGCTTACCGGCCCCGTCGCGGCGGTCATTATGCCGCTTTCGATCCTCGGACCGTAAATCTGATAGGTTTTGGTAGCCTTGACTGCATATAGTGGCATAGACGTTCGCGCGCCCTGGTCGCATCGGCCAGGGCGCAATATATGAGGTGAAAATGGGACGCTCAAGTCGCATCAGTGGATTCTATAATCTCTCCATCCTCGAACGACGACGCATTGTCGTCGAGTGGGCCGAGCTGACCCCCGAACAAGCCGACTCCCTGGACAACGCGCTCAGCATGGAGCAGGCTGACAAGATGGTGGAAAATGTCATCGGCAACTATGCGTTGCCACTGGGTATTGCCACCAATTTCGTCGTCAACGGCGATGACGTGCTCGCGCCGATGGTTATCGAGGAGCCTTCGGTGGTCGCCGGGGCCAGCTTCGCGGCCCGGCTGGTGCGCGCGGGTGGCGGTTTTCACGCTGAAACCACCGAATCGCTGATGATCGGCCAGATGCAAGTACTGGAGCTGGCGGACCCCGACGCCGCGGCGAAGAAGGTGATAGCGCAAAAACATCGCCTGATTGATCTGGCGAACAGCACCGATCCGGTCATCGTCAGCCTGCACGGCGGCGCGCGTGATATCGAGGTGCGCACCTTCGCCGAAAGCCCGGCAGGGCCGATGCTGGTGATTCACCTGATCTATGATTGCCGCGATGCGATGGGCGCAAACATGGTCAATACGGCGTGCGAGGCCCTTGCGCCGGTTGTTGAAAAGATTACCGGTGGCCGCGTCAATCTCCGTATCCTGTCGAACTTGGCCGATCGCCGCCTGGCGCGGGCGCGTTGTGTGGTGCCCGCGAAGGCGCTGGAGACCGCGGACTACGCGGGGCCGCTGGTGGCGGAACGGATCGTCGAGGCGTACGCGTTGGCCGCTGTAGACCCCTATCGCGCGGCGACGCACAATAAGGGCATCATGAACGGCATTGATGCCGTGGTCATGGCGACGGGTAATGACTGGCGGGCCATCGAGGCCGGGGCGCACGCGTATGCAGCGCGCGACGGCGGCTATCGCTCCCTCTCCACGTGGGCGCTCAACGCGGACGGCGACCTGGTGGGCAGCCTCGAACTACCGCTCGCGGTCGGCACCGTCGGCGGGGCGACCCGGGTTCACCCGACGGCGCGCGTGGCGCTGCAAATCATGGGCGTGACGCGGGCGCGTGATCTGGCGCAGATCATGGTCTCCGTCGGGCTGGCGCAAAACCTGGCCGCCATCCGCGCGCTGGCGACGGAAGGCATCCAGCGGGGGCACATGGCGCTGCACGCGCGCCAGGTCGCCATCGCCGCCGGGGCGACAACCGATGAAGTGGACCGCATCGCATCGGCTATGGTGGCCGAACGGGTCGTGCGCGCCGACCGCGCGCGTGAGTTGATCGCTCAACTCCGCGACAACGCGCCAAAATCGTAAGTCTATCCGAAAACTGCGCCTCTTTGTAGTGACGGCTTCAGCCGTTGGTGGGCAATACAACGGCTGAAGCCGTCACTACAAAGGGACGGACATAATCTGGGGGCATTCGGATAGAATCTGAATCTATTGGAGTTGTTCTAGATGTTGAAACCAGATCGTGATGTCGGGATTGTCGGCTACGGGGCCTACGTGCCGCGTTTTCGTCTGCCGGCGAGCGAGGTCGCGCGGATGTGGCGCGACAGCTCGGGTGGCCTCCCTGTGAAAGAGAAGGCCGTCGCCGGGCTGGATGAAGATACCATTACCATGGCTGTCGAGGCGGCGCGTAACGCGCTGAGCCGCGCCGATATTGATCCGCAAGAAATTCGCGCCGTCTGGGTAGGCAGCGAGTCGCACCCGTATGCCGTCAAGCCGTCTTCGACCATAGTGGCGGAGGTGATCGGCGCGGCGCCGCACGTCCAGGCCGCCGATCTTGAGTTTGCGTGCAAGGCGGGCAGTGAGGCTATCGTTGCCGGCATTGGCATCGTCGGTTCCGGCATGGGGCGCTATGTGCTGGCGATTGGCATGGACACGGCGCAGGGCCGGCCGGGCGACGCGCTGGAATACACTGCCGCATCGGGCGGCGCGGCGTACCTTGTAGGCCCAGCCGAAGAGTCCGTCGCGGTGTATGAGGCGATGCTTTCGCACGTCACCGATACGCCGGACTTCTGGCGCAGGGCGTACGCGCACTATCCCAGCCACGGCCACCGCTTCACCGGCGAGCCGGCCTATTTCGAACACGTCACCAGCGCCGCGCGGTCGCTGATGGACGAAATGGGCGTGACGCCCGCCGACTATGCCTATGCCGTCTTCCATCAGCCGAACACGAAGTTCCCACAGCGCGTGGCGCAGATGCTTGGCTTCCAGCCTGAGCAGATCGCGACCGGGCTGCTGGTTCCCGAAATCGGGAACACCTATGCGGGTTCCTCGCTCATCGGTCTCACGGCGATCCTGGATGAGGCCAAGCCCGGCGACCGAGTCTTCATGGTGTCGTTCGGCTCCGGCGCGGGTTCCGATGCTTTCTCGTTACGCATTACCGACCGGATTGCGCAGCGGCGCGATCAGGCCCCGACCACGCGGGACTACATCGCACGGCGCAAAGAGATTGACTATGCCACGTACACGCGGTACCGGCATAAGTTGCAGATGAAGTAGAGGAAATTATGCGAGACGTTGTGATTATTGGGACCGGGCAGACGCCGGTCGGTGAACATTGGGGCAAATCGCTGCGCCACCTGGGGCATGACGCCATCATGGCGGCCATGCGCGACGCGAACGTCGCAGCCGTAGATGCGCTCTATGTCGGCAACATGCTCTCCGGGCAGCTTGCCGGGCAAGAGCATCTGGGCGCGTTGCTGGCGGACTTCAGCGGGCTGGGCAACATCGAAGCGCTGAAGGTCGAGGCCGCCTGTGGTTCCGGCGGGGCCGCCGTACACATGGGCGTCATGGCCGTCGCCAGTGGGATGCAGGATGTGGTCATGGTCTGCGGTATCGAGAAGATGACCGATACCGGCGGGGCCGTTACCACCAGCGCGCTGGCGACCGCCGCGGATCAGGAATACGAAGTCAGCCAGGGCGTCAGCTTTGTGGGCCTGAACGCCCTGCTCATGCGGCGCTATATGCACGAGTACGGTGTGCCGCACAAGGCGTTCGCCGGCTTCTCCGTCAACGCGCACCGCAATGGGGCCAACAACCCCTGCGCGATGTTCCAGAGTCCGCTCAGTGAGAACGCCTACCTGCGGGCCGGGATGATCTGCGACCCGATCAACCTGATGGATTCCAGCCCCGTGTGTGACGGCGCGGCGTGTGTCATCCTGGCCCCGGCTGACCGGTTCCGTAGCCACACGAAGGCGAAAATTCTCGCCTCTACCGTCGCGACCGATACGCTGGCCGTGCATGATCGGCGCGATCCGCTGACATTGCGAGCCGCCGCGATTTCCAGCCAGAAGGCGTACGCGTTGGCCGGCGTCATGCCCACTGACATTGATCTGTTCGAGCTGCATGACGCCTTCAGCATCATGGCGGCGCTTTCGCTGGAGGCCGCCGGGTTTGCACCGCGTGGCGCGGGCACGCAAATGGCCGCCGACGGCGAAATCGGCATCGGCGGGCGGCTTCCCATCAGCACGATGGGTGGGTTGAAGTCTCGCGGGCATCCCGTGGGCGCGACCGGTGTCTACCAGATCGTCGAAGTGGTGCAGCAGTTGACCGGGCAGGCCGGCGCGAACCAGGTGCGCGAAGCCGCGCTGGGCATGGCGCAAAACATCGGCGGCAGCGGCGCAACGGTCACCACCCACATTCTCGGCGCGGCATAAGGGGTCCTGACCCGTTTGAAAGACTGTCAAAAGCTATCATCGCGGCCCAAATCGGAGATTCAGTCCTTTCTGGTAGTTTTTGATAGCCGACCCTGTGTAGAATAAACTCTCGTGGGCCTGTATCAGCAGGCGCACAATCCGGCTTAGGAACCCTACGGCCATGAGGCCGTTTCGGCATCGTCGCAACTGGGAGTAAACACGAATGTCAATTCCGCGTAACTGGCGCACGCGCCACCAACGTTACAGCCTGCGGGCTGAAGTATGCGATATCTGCGGCAACACCATCTTCCCGCCGCGTGATGTCTGCCCGCATTGCACCGAACAAAAACAGCACTGGACCAACCTGAGCGGTCGCGGCGAGGTGTATTCGTACACCAATATGTTCACCGCACCGAGCGGTTTCGAAGACTATCTGCCATATACCATGGCGCTGGTCAAGCTGGCTGAAGGACCGTTGATCACGGCTCAGTTGACCGATGTGGATGTCGAAGAGGTCTTTATCGGTATGCCCGTCGAAATGGTGACCCGCAAAATCACCCAGGATGGCGACGAAGGGCAGATCCTCTACGGTTATAAGTTCCGCCCCCTCCTTCACCAGGCTGCCTGAAACCGGACGAAGCCGTTCGGGTTCCTATCGCTGAACAAACGAACTGCGCGCGGATGACCTTCGGATAGAAGGCCATTCCTGCGCGCAGAAATGCCGGTTGCCAGGTGTGTGCGCCATCGGTGCGTATGCCCGCCGGGCGCTTCCTCGTGCCATCTTTCCCACAAGCTGAACAGTTTTAAGTTTATCGCTTTGACTTACCGGTGCAACTGACATATACTTCGTATGTTTGAGCGAGAAACGTTAATGACAAAACTGCCGTTCCGTCAGCAAAGCATCCACCTCAGGTGGCTTCAACCGGGGATGGGCGTTAAGCGATGGTTGTTGCTGCTCATCGGCGGTTCGTTGTTGGTGATCCTGGCGGTTGCGTGTTTGCCATTGGCGATTGAATTCTCCGGCTGGTGGCTTTTCTTACAGCATTTTCAGCTGCAGGGCCTCGATTGGCCTGTCATCGTCATTGGATTGCTGGTGTTTGGCGGCTTGCTGGCGACGCTGGGCGTGTTGGGCCTCAACCGTTCGTTGTTGTCCGCCTATCGCCGTAGCAGCCGGGACGAAGTTGTCGAAGTGGTCTACCGTCACCGTCAGCGGCAACGCGGCCCGAAGGTCGTGGCGATCGGCGGCGGGCACGGGCTTAACACATTGCTGCGCGGCCTCAAGGAATACACCGACAACATCACGGCGATTGTCACCGTCGCAGACGATGGCGGCAGTTCCGGGAAGTTGCGGCGTGATCTCGGCATGTTGCCCCCCGGCGACTTCCGCAACTGCATTGCCGCTTTATCCGACTCGGAAGGGCTGGTAAGCCAGCTTTTTCAGTACCGTTTCGGTGAAGATACAGAACTTGATGGCCACAGCTTCGGCAACTTGTATCTGACGGCCATGACGGCCATCACGGGCAGTTTCGAATCGGCGCTGGAGGAATCTGGCCGGGTGCTGGCCGTGCGCGGACGCGTTGTGCCATCTACGCTGGCAGAGGTTGTTCTGTGTGCTGAAAGAACGCCGGCGACCTCGGCAGAACAAGCAGGCAATGGGCAGCCTGTTCGCCTGGAGCGAGTGTGCGGCGAGTCATCCATCGGGCTGGCGGGCAGCCACATTGAGCGGGTCTATCTGGAACCGGAAAACCCGCCGGCGTATCCCGTGGCGATTCGGGCGATCCTCGATGCGGATCTGATCGTGATTGGGC
Source organism: Anaerolineae bacterium (assembly GCA_038214535.1). Taxonomy (GTDB): domain Bacteria; phylum Chloroflexota; class Anaerolineae; order CG2-30-64-16; family CG2-30-64-16; genus JBBQRS01. Next base: position 18,731 of record JBBQRS010000004.1, on the reverse strand, counting down.
CGGGGAGCCTCTACACCAGCGTGCTGCCCAACCTGTTGGTCCCTGATCTGGCCAGCGCCATCGAAGCCGCGGAGGCGCGCAAAGTCTACGTGTGCAATGTCGCAACGCAGATCGGTGAGACGGAAGGATACGACGTCACTGATTATGTCAACGTTTTACATGAGCACGTGGGCGTGGGCCTGTTTCAGCTCGTGATGGCAAACAGCACGTATCTGAAGACGCCGCCGCCCGGAGCACGCGTGGATTGGGTACGGCTACCGGAGCCAGATGCGCCGCTGGATTACGATCTGGCGGCCAGAGATCTGGTGGATCGCCAGTATCCCTGGCGACACGACTCGATGAAGCTTGCCGCCGAGCTGATGGTGTTGCTCGACGCCTGATTCACTCATATTGTGTATGTATCGGCCGGCATCGTGCATGACCGATTCAAATAATGACAGTCTAACCATTCAGGAGGGTTTCACATGACAGTTCGTGTAGGTATCAACGGGTTCGGCCGCATCGGCCGGCAGGTTCTCAAGGCGATTCGTGATTTCCATCCCGGCACGCTGGAAGTTGTGGCGTTCAATGACATCGGCGACCTGATGACTATGGCGCACTTGCTGAAATACGACAGCAACTACGGCCGGTTCGACGGGACGATCGAAGTCGCTGACGATGCGCTCATCATTGACGGCAAGAAAGTTACGGCCTTCAAGGAAACTGACCCCGGCAACATCCCCTGGAGCGACCTGGGCGTCGAGATCGTCATCGAGTCCACCGGTCTCTTCACGATCAAGGAAGACGGCGTCAACAAGAAGGGCAAGACCGTGAAGGGCGCCGTGAATCACATCACCAAGGGCGGGGCCAAGAAGGTTATCATCTCTGCTCCGGCTGAGGGTGAGGACATCACCATCGTCCTCGGCGTTAATGACGACCAGTACGATCCCGCGAAGGACAACGTCATTTCCAATGCTTCGTGCACGACCAACTGTCTGGCCCCGGCCGCGAAGGTTGTGAATGACAAGTATGGCATCGTACGCGGTCTGATGACCACCATCCACGCGTACACCAATGACCAGAAGATCCTGGACCTGCCGCACAGCGACCTGCGCCGCGCGCGCGCCGCTGCACTGAGCATCATCCCGACCACCACCGGCGCGGCGAAGGCCGTCTCGTTGGTCATCCCCGACCTCAAGGGCAAGTTCGACGGTTACGCTCTGCGCGTGCCCACGCCCACCGTCTCCATCGTGGACTTCACGGCCCAGGTCGAAAAGCCGACGACGACGGAAGAACTGCGCCAGGCGTTCCGTGATGCGGCCGCCGGCCCCATGAAGGGCATCCTGGCGGCGGTGGATGAGCCGTTGGTGTCTGTGGACTACAAGGGCGATCCGCACAGTTCGTCGGTAGACCTGCCGTTCACCATGGTGCTCGGCGGTCAGGGTGACTTCCTCAAGGTCGTCGCCTGGTATGACAACGAGTGGGGCTACAGCGTCCGCACCGCCGATCTGGCGAACCTGCTCGCGAGCAAGCTGTAGGGAAGTAAACAAGTAGACAGGTCAACAAGTAGACAAGGAAACAAATGGGTAAGTAGACAAGGAAACAAGTAGACAAGGAAATAAGGGGCAAGTTAGCTTTGTTCCTTACTTACTTGTTTACCTACTCCTTGTCTACTTGTATACCTATCCTTTGTCTACTTGCCTACTTGTTTCCCTGTTTCCTTACAAAGGAGCTTCACATGACTAAGATGACCGTGCGCGATTTGGACCTGGGCGGTAAGCGGGTGCTGATGCGCGTGGATTTCAACGTCCCGATGGCTGACGGCGTCGTGACGGATGACAAGCGCATCCGCGCGGCGTTGCCCACCATCCAGTACGTGCTGGATCATGGCGCATCATTGATCTTGATGAGCCACCTGGGCCGGCCCAAAGGCGGCCCAGATCCGGAGTTCAGTCTGGCCGCTGCGGCCGAGGCGCTCTCGAAATTGCTCGATCGGCCCGTGCTGATGGCTCCCGACAGCGTGGGGCCCGAGGTCGAGGCGCTGGCAAAAGCGCTCAAGCCGGGCCAGGTGTTGATGCTGGAGAACGTCCGCTTCCATCCCGAAGAAGAAAAAAATGACGCGGCATTCGCCCGCCAGTTGGCGGCGCTGGGCGATGTCTACGTGAACGACGCGTTTGGTTCTGCGCACCGCGCGCACGCCAGCACCGAGGGCGTCGCAAAGTACCTGCCCGCGGCTTCCGGCTTCCTGATGGAACAGGAGTTGGAATACCTCGGCAAGGCGACCGACAACCCGGCGCATCCGTTTGTGGCGATCCTGGGCGGCGCGAAGATCAGCGACAAGATTGCCGTGATCGAGAACCTGTTGAAGAAGTGCGATACGCTCATTATCGGCGGCGGCATGGCGAACACCTTCCTGGTCGCCAAAGGCTACGACATGGGCGACAGCCTGGTGGAAGAAGGTGCGGTTGCGACAGCGAAGGATCTGCTGGCGAGCAGCGGCGATAAGATCATGCTGCCCGTAGACGTCGTGGTGGCCGACAAGTTCGACGCCGACGCAGAGATGAAAATCGTTGACGCCGATAAGGTGCCGGCGGGTTGGCGCGTGCTCGATATCGGGCCCAAGTCTATCGCAGCGTTCAGCGATGTGTTGAAGCAGGCGAAGCTGGTGGTGTGGAACGGGCCGATGGGCGTGTTCGAGTTCCCGCGCTTTGCCGAAGGCACGTTTGCGATTGCGCGCGTGCTGGGCGACAGTGGGGCCATCACCGTGATCGGCGGCGGCGACAGCGCGAGCGCCGTGAAGAAAGCGGGCGTCGCAAAGAAGATGACGCACGTCTCCACGGGCGGCGGCGCGTCGCTGGAGTTCCTGGAAGGCAAGGAACTGCCTGGCGTGGCGGCGTTGAACGATAAGTAAATAGTTCGCTCACGTTTTAACACCGTTCGTAGTGCGCTCGTCAGAGCGCCGAGGCGTCCTCACGGGCGCACTACGAACGGTGTTTTATTTCGCCGCCCAGACCGCCTTTGCGCGATTGAGGCGGGCGCGTGCTTCGTCAGGAGTCGCGGTGATCAGTTGGAGCGCAAGCCCGGTTGTGGGCAACCCGTCGCGCAGCAGGATCAGGTCGTCGTCGGTGAGCGCGCCCCACACAAATAGCCGTTTGCGCGCCGCGATGCGCTGGAAAGCCGGCAGCATCTGCGCGATGCGCGGCCCGACATCATCCAGGTTGACCTCGATCACGTCCAGTTTAGGAATCTCGATCAAGTCATCTACCGTGTAGAGCGCCTGGCCGTGCAGGTGGATGCCGGTGTGCGGCATGGATCGGGCGAGCCGCCGCGCCGGTTCCAGCGAGAAGGCGCGCCAGAATTCTGGGGATGAATACGCCAACGCATCATCCTGGAACCACCCGCCGGGTTGCGGCGACCACAGGGTCTGCACGCTGAAGCTGTAGCCGCCTGCGAACGGGGCGACGACCGTGCGTTGCGCCTGCGCGACCCCAATCCAGGCGTCCGCTAGGCGTAGGAGTGTCTGAGATACCTGCTCCGGGCGGTCGTAGTAGTCGTAAACCAGGCGTTGTGCGCCGCGGATGGCGGCCAGCAGATCGGTCGGGCCGCGCATCAGGCTCAACGCGGTGGGGAAGCGGCCTGCCGACAGCCGGATCAGCCAACGCTGGAAGTCCAGTAGCTTCTCCAGCCAGCCTTCATGGATGGGCCATTCTCCATCACCGAGCATCCTGTAATCTTCCAGCCACGACTCGGCCCAGACGTGCCCATCGCGATGATGGATCGGACAGCCACAGATCGCCTCGACCCACGGCAGCACCATGAGCGGAAAGGCGGCCCACGGCGCGTCTGCGCCCGTGTCGCGGTGCGCCGCGTAGAGACGTTCGTAATCTTCGACAAACAGCTCCGGGGTGATGTCGTTCGGGTTCAGCGGTCCATCCGGCAGGCGCGCCAGGCCCGTCGGGTAAAGCTGCGAAGTATCGTAGGAGCCGACCCAGGCGGTCAGCAATGGCCGGTCGGTTGGGGCGCGTTCCCAGAATGCGGTGCAGCGGGCGACGTCAGGCAGCATGGCTCCTCCCAGCATGATGATTATGCACAATCAACCACATAGACAGGCGTCTTGCAATGACCGGGGTCAGGTTACACGGGCGAGGATGGGATGTTGTCCATACCGGCCTGCGCTGCATCATGGACTGCATCCGGCTTCTCTGGTAGACTATATTCATTCGCAACTTACACAGAGAGGATAATCCTGTGATCGAGATGAATCACCAAAATGCGCCGCATGCCGATGCTGTAGATGACCTCCGCAGGCGTGTTGTCGGACTGGATGTACAGATGCAGTTATTGAACGGCAAGCAGGGATTCTATATAAACTTCGATAACGCCGCGACGACGCCGCCATTGCGGCAGGTCGCCGAGACGCTGGATCGTTTTCTGCCGTGGTACTCCAGCATCCACCGCGGGACGGGGTTCAAGTCGGCGTTATCCAGTCAGGCCTATGACGATGCGCGTGAGATCGTGGGCCGCTTTTTCGGGGCCGACCCCGAAGCACAGGTCGTGATCTTCACCAAGAACACCACGGAGGCGGTGAACAAGGCCGCACGGCGCATGGGGTTGGGTAAGGATGACGTGGTTATCGTATCGCTGATGGAGCATCATTCCAACGATCTGCCGTGGCGCGCGCAGGCGCAGGTGGTTCACGTCGGTGTGATGGAGGACGGCAGCCTGGACATGGCCGATCTGCGCGCAAAGCTCGAAGCGAACGCCGGGCGGGTGCGCCTGCTCGCGATCACCGGCGCCTCCAACGTCACCGGCGCGTTGAACCCCATCCACGAACTGGCCGCGCTGGCCCACAGTCACGACATTCCCATCCTGCTGGATGCCGCCCAACTGGCCCCGCATCGCAAGATTGATATGCGTGCTGTCGGCGATCCGGGCCACATTGACTTCCTGGTTGCCTCCGCGCACAAGATGTACGCGCCCTATGGCGCGGGCGTGCTCATCGGCCCGAAGGCGCATTTTGCGGAAGGCGACCCCGACTACAGCGGCGACGGCACGGTGGAGATTGTGACCGAGGACGACGTCTACTGGGCGGCTCCGCCGGAGCGCGACGAGGCCGGCAGCCCGAACGTGTTGGGCGCGGTGGCGATGGCGGCGGCCTGTCGCACCCTTACCGAGATCGGCATGGATCGCCTGGCGCAGCACGAAGCCGAGTTGACGCGCCACGCGCTTGAGGCTTTGCGCGCGATCCCGGAAGTGGAAATCTACGGCGGCAAAGACCCCGCCCACGCGGATATGCGCCTGGGTGTGATTCCGTTCAATGTGCGGGGCATGTCGCATTACTTGCTATCAGCTATCCTCAGCACTGAGCATGGCATCGGGGTACGTAACGGTTGTTTTTGCGCCCACCCCTACGTCTTACGGCTCTTGCAGATTCCCAACGACGAGGCGTGGAGCTGGCGTGACCAGGTGCTTGGGGGCGTACGGGCGCAGTTGCCGGGGCTGGTAAGAATCAGTTTCGGCTGTTACAATACGCACGAAGAGATTGACCGGCTGGCAGAGGCGTTGCAACCGATCGTCGCGGGCGAGATCGCCGGCGACTACGTGCAGGACCCCGCCAGTGGTTCATACCACGAGCGAACGTTTCGCCCCGACTTCGCGCACTATTTCGCACTCTAGCGAACTGCGCGCTTTGAGGCAGGAGGTGACCGATGGGATTTCTACGCAGGTTGTTGGGCGGCGGCGGTGCGTCTTCCGGAGAGGAAGCCGGCATCTGGCCGATTTACGTGCAGTGCCGTAAGTGCAAGGAACCATTGAAGGGCCGCATTGACATGCGCAACGAACCCAGTCTCGACGAGGACGATAACTGGGTGGTGCGCAAGGGGCTGATGGGCAGCGGCGAAAACTACTGCTTCCAGACCGTGGAAGTGATCTTCACATTCGACCCGCAAAAGAAGAATATCATTGACAGCGAAGTTATCGGCGGCGAGTTGATCACCGCCGAGGAATATGCAACCTTACTCCAGCAGCAACAACAAAGCAGAGAGGGAGAGTAATCATGCGCAGGCCCATTTTGGCCGGTAACTGGAAAATGAACAAGACGCCGGTTGAGGCGGTGGAGTTCGTCAAAGAACTGTCGCCACATCTGGCGAGCTTCGCTTACGTGGAGAGCGTCGTTTGCCCGCCTTTTGTCGCGCTGCCGGGCGTGGCCGCGGTCCTTAAGGGCACGAATGTCGGCGTCGGGGCGCAAAATATGCACTGGGCAGATAGCGGCGCGTATACGGGCGAAGTCTCTGCACCGATGCTGAAGGGGTGGGTGGATTACGTCATCATCGGCCACTCGGAGCGCCGCCAATTCTTCGGCGAGACTGACGAATCGGTGAACAAGAAGCTCAAGGCGGCGCTGGAACACGGCTTGAAGCCGATTGTTTGTGTCGGCGAGGATCTGGCGCAGAACGAGGCGGGCGTCACAGAGACGTTCGTGAACGGGCAGGTCAAGGCGGCGTTCGCGGGCATCACCGCCGAACAGGCGCAGGGCGTGGTGGTCGCCTATGAACCGATTTGGGCCATTGGGACCGGCAAGACGGCGACGCCTGAAGTCGCCAACCGGATCTGCGGCGAAGTCGTGCGCGGCGCGATCGCGGAGATCTACGGTGACGAGACCGCGAGCGTCATCCGCATTCAGTATGGCGGCAGCGCTAACGAGAAGAACATCGCCGACCTGATGGCGATGCCCGACATTGACGGCGCGTTGATCGGCGGCGCAAGCCTGAAGGTGGATGCTTTCACCGAGATGGTGCGCGCGACGTCAATGCTGTATTAGGTCCGAATTATCATTCGAGGGGCCGGCGCCCACAAGCCCGGCCCCCATGCACACATCCCCCATGTCTCCCCTCCGCGAAATCGGTCTCTTCACCCTCACCCTGGGCGGGCTTGTCGTTCTCAGCCAATGGATCAGTCGCCGGATTCAAATCGTGGTACTCCGCCTCACCGGCGAAGAAACAGTAGCGCAAATGGCCTACTACCTGTTGTTCCTGCCCGGCATCGTTCTTCACGAATTCAGCCACGTGGTGACGGCGAAACTACTCGGTCTGCGGGTCGGCAAGGTGAGCCTGGGGCCGCGGCGAAGAGACAAATACTCGATTGAGCTGGGTTCGGTGACGATTAGCCGGGGCGATCCGTTTCAGGAGAGCCTGGTAGGTTTAGCCCCGCTGCTGGCGGGAACGGCCGTCCTGACGTTGATCTGTTACCTGATCTTCGATGTCGGCGCAATGGGCGAGGCGCTGCGAACGGGGGGGTGGAGCGCCGCACTGGGCGACTTCAGCCGGTTTGGGCGCGTGCCCGATTCGGGGCTGTGGGCCTATGTGGTCTTCGTGGTGGGCAATTCCATGATGCCCAGCTCGTCCGATAGGCGGCCCTGGTTGCTGGCGGGGCTGTATCTCGGGCTGGCGCTGGGTGTGGTGATCTTGCTGGTGGGCATCCCCATCATCCCGACGACGCTTTCCGATCAGGCCGCGGGTTTGTTCCAGGCGTTGACGCTGGCCTTCCTCTTCACGTTGATGGTGGATTTGTTGGTTGCAGCGGCGCTGTGGGTATTGGATCAAATCATCGTCGCGGTGCAGGCGCGATAAAAGCTGTTAAGAACAAAAGAGCGCACGGATGTGAACCGTGCGCTCTGACTGTCTGTATGAACAGCCGATCAGGTTAGATCGTGTAGCACTTGCGGTGATAGACGACCTGGTGCGACCGCGGCTTGCCGTCTTCGATCTCGACGACCTTGACCATCAACAGATCGCCGAAAGTCACGTCCTGGCTGCATTTGTTGCAGGTATGTCCGGTCAGCGTCTTGCGGCGTTTTTCCAAGGTTGCGGTGTCCGCGCCCATCTTGGTTGCTTGAGCCATCTTGTCACTCCTCTTTCAAACAGTTCGGCGCCAAACGGCACCGAATGAATATTCCGCACGAAAACTATAGAGTTATTATCGCCATTTCGGCTGATTTGTCAAATTAAACGCCGCCCGCCCAGGAATGGCAAAGATGCTAATGCTTCCTAACGATACCTTTACCACACCTTAACATTTCCGCTGCTTTCTCTTAATCCCCATATCACATAATACGGTTGCATTGTGCAAACCTGCGCACAGCCTGACCGGATCAACCGATGAAAACCAACACCACCCCACTCTTCCGCACGTCCGTCACCCGGCGCGAGTTCCTGGGCTACACCTGGCTCGTCGGGCTGGCCGCGCTGAGCTACGGCGCGCTGCGCGCCGGCGTGCAGGCGGCCCAGGCCCGTGTCCGTGACGGCGAATATGGCGGCGTCTTCAACATGGGGCCGCTGGCCGAGGCGCCCATCACCGGCGGCGAACCCGTCAGCGAACCCGCCGGGCGCTTCTGGCTGCATGACCCCGGCGCGGGTCTCGTCAGCCTCCACAAGGCTTGCACCCATCTCGATTGTCTTTGCGACTGGGACGACCAGAACCGTCAGTTTGTTTGCCCGTGTCACGGCTCGCGCTACGCCGAGGATGGCGCGCACATCGCCGGACCCGCCGCGCGTGCGCTCGACCGGTTCGTCGTCCAGATCAGCGACCCTGCCGGTGAGATCGTCGCCGAGACCGATCCGGCTAACGGCGCGCCGTTAGCGGTTTCGGGCGCGGCCCCCGCCACAGCCGCCGCTTCAGAAGACGAAGATGCGGCCGAAAGCCCCACGGCGAACTACCTCGTCCTGGTTGACACGGGCCGCCTGATCCCCGGCAAGCCGGCAGGGTGATGCGGTGACGGCGCACACGGACGAACCGAAAACGCCGCAGTCGGAAAGCGCGGCGGCCCTGCTCGACCGCGCCGCACGCGCCGCCGCGGCCGGCATGAGCGCCGACGAGTTGCGCGCCCTCCTGCGCGGCGATCCGCCCACCGACCGCCCCAACCCGCGCTATCGCGCCCACGTCGAGAGCTTCTTCCTGCACATCCGCCCGCGCACCTACGCCTACGCCAGCACGTGGTTCACGCATACCTTCCGCCTCGGCTTCTTCGCCGTCTTCCTCGCCCTCGTCGAGGCTATCACCGGCATCCTCCTGATGCTCTATTACGTCCCCACGCCTGCCGGGGCCTACGCGTCCATCTGGCGGCTCCAGACCGCTGTGCCGTGGGGCGAGGTGCTGCGCGACGTACACCGGTTGGCCGCCGAATTGATGGTCGCTGTCGTTGCATTGCACATGTTGCGCACCTTCTTGACGCGCTCTTATAAGGGCCCGCGCGCTTTCACGTGGATCACGGGTGTCGTGCTGTTGGTTCTTACGCTGCTCTTCGCCTTCAGCGGCTACCTGCTGCCGTGGGATCAACTCGCCTACTGGGCCGTCACCATCGGCTCCAGCATGGCCGACGGCGTCCCGCTGATCGGCCCGCGCCTGCGCGACCTGCTGCGCGGCGCCGCCGTGATCGGCCCCGACGGGTTGCTGTGCTTCTATCAGTTGCACATCGTCCTGCTGCCGCTGCTGGCTGCGCTCCTGCTGGGCGTCCACTATTACCGCGTGGCGCGCATCCACGGCATCTCGCTGCCGGCGCGCGTCGAAGAGGGCGACATGCCCGAGGCTGAGCGTCAGGCCGCCAGGCGCAAGGTAGACTTCCTGCCCGACCTGCTCACCCACGAGGTCGTGTTGGCCGTGGCGGCGACGATTGCACTGATTGTCGCCGCGCTCTTCTTCTACGACGCGCCGCTGCAAAGCCACGCCGACCCGTTGCGCACGCCGCTCGAGGCCGAAGCGCCCTGGTTCTTCCTCTGGGTGCAAGGTCTGCTCAAGCTGGGTAACAAGACCCTGATGGGCGTGGCGATCCCGTCGGCGCTGCTGGCGCTGCTGGCGTTAGTCCCCTTCCTCGATCACAACCCGAGCCGCCTGTGGCGCCGCCGTCCGCTCGCCCTGACCCTCGCCGGGGTCGCGCTGATCGGGTTCGGCGTCCTCAGCTACATGGGCAGCCCCTCCTACGGCATCACCCTGCCCGCGGCCACGGAGATCAGCCAGCGCCTGGCTCCCGAAGAACACCGCGCCGGCCTGCGCGCCGTCCCCTTTGCGCAGTTGCCCGTCGGGGTTTACGTGGTCGGCAAAACTGACCCCGCCACGCTGCCGCCCGCGTTCGCGCCCGTCTTCGCCGATCTCGCGCGCCGGGTTGACGCCGCTACCGCCGATGGTCGCCTCCCTGATGCCCGCGCTCTCCTCATCATCGAGGACTGGCAAACTGGCCTCAAGCGCGCCACGCTGCGCATCGGTTGGAGCGACCCGGCGGGCGCAGGCCCCAGGACCTTCGAGCGCACCATCTACCTCCCCGACGCCGCCGGTAGCCACGCCCGTGGTCCTGCTCGTAGTGCGCAGTCCTCTGCGCTCTCCGCGCCACCGGAATGAGCCGCCCATGACCCGCCGCGCCTCCCTCGAACGCATCCTCGCCGTGATCGTAACGGTCCTGCTCGCCGTGCTCTTCTTCGCCGCCAACCCCATCATCGCCGGGCGCATGGCCGTGTTTGAAGATCGTCAGGCCGCACAGGACATCGCGACCGGCGCGGCGCTTTTCGAGGCCAACTGCCGCTCGTGCCACGGGATCAACGGCGAGGGCGTGGGCGAGCTTGGCCCCGCCCTGAACGAACGCGCCTTCTTCCAGGATCGCATGAAAACCCTCGGCTGGCCGGGCACGTTGGGTGAATACGTCAGCGCCACCATCGCCCAGGGGCGCATCGCTGCCACGCGCCCGCTCTACGCCGGCGATGGTAACGTGGTGATGACTGCCTGGTCGCAGCAATACGGCGGCCCTTTGCGCCCTGACGAGATCGCCGCGCTGACCGCCTTCGTCTTGAACTGGGAGGATACCGCGCTGGGTGTCGCCACGCTGGAGCCGGTGATGACGCCCACGCCCAGCCCCGAGGACCTGGCTGGCCAGGCCGGCGTTGGTCGCGAGGTCTTCAGCGACGCCGGTTGCGGTGAGTGCCACGCGGTCGCGGGCCTGTCCACGGGGACCACCGGGCCGGACCTCTCGTACATCGGCGCAGAGGCCGCCACGCGCAAACCCGGCCTCTCCGCCGAGCTCTACCTGCGCGAGTCTTTCTTGCTGCCCAACGCCTACCGCGTCGAGGGGTATCCCACTGAGGTGCAGTGCGGCGGCGTCCTCAGCCGCTCGCAACTTGACGCCCTGGTGGCGTTCCTGTTGACGCTATAATGAGGCGAGCCTGATGCGCGCACCGAAGTGGCCGGTTGCCTGTGGCGTGGCATTGACGCTGGCGCTGTTGTTGGCGCTGGTTGGCGTGCAGCCGCTGGCCGGGCAAACGGATGATCCTCTGGCCGACCCGGTTGTCCTGGGCGCGTGGCTGTATGAAGGCAACTGCGTGCGCTGTCATGGTGGTTACGAGACTGCGCAACTGGCGCGCGGCATGGACGAAGCGGAGTTGATTGCTGCAACTGAGGGCGGGCGCGACGGTTGTAAGATCGCCTGGGCGCGCCGCGACGGCGGTCCCTTCAGCGCCCGCGAGATCGAAGCCCTCGCGGCCTACATGCTGGCGTGGGAGGCATTGGGCGGCCCGCCCGCCCTGCCGCCGTTGCCGCCGCAGCCCACGCCCACCCCAACGCCTACCCCGCCCGGCGACCAGGCGCTGGAACCCACCCCCTCGCCCACCCTCGCCATGAGCGCCGAACTGAAGTTAGCCGTGGAAAGCAGCACCCTGGCCCGGGGCGCGCACCTCTACACCACCCAGTGTTATCGCTGCCACCAGTCTTATGAGCGCGCCCGCCAGGGGAAAAATCTCGCGCTGGAAACCGTTGAGCGCACGATCACCAACGGCAAATCGGCCAGCTCGATGAAGGCGTTCAGCCGGCGCAAGGGCGGCGACCTCGGCCTCGCGGAGATCCGGGCCATCGTGGCCTACATTGGCGCCTGGGAATCGCTGGGCGAAGAACCTGCGCTGCCTGACGTGCTCTTCACGCCGCCCACGCCTGACCCCGTCAAATCGCTGCCCATTCTCCCGGTCCAGGTTGCGCCTGTCACCGGCGATGCGGTGAGCGGCGGCGAGTTATATCTCGTTTATTGTGCGCTGTGTCACGGTGCGGCAGGCGAAGGCGATCTGGGCCCTGCGCTCGCACGTCCGTGGCAAGGCTTGCGCCCCGATCTCACCATTCGCTCCATCATCCAGCGCGGCGTCCCCGGCTCCATCATGCCCACCTGGAGCGACGCCACCGGCGGCCCCCTCACCGACCAACAAATTGACGACCTCGTCGCTCTGATCCAGAGCTGGGCCACCCCCTGACGCCCTTCCGTGGATTCCCGGTTGGTTTTACGGGGGCCGGGTAAGGACCGGGCGGCCAACACGGATTGCTTCACGGATGACACGGATGGGGGCGCCGCTTTTTTTTGCCCCTTGAGAGTGGCCTGTTTCGCAGGGCTGGCGGGTGGGGTGAGGGTGTGATTTGCGCTTCCTGCGGACGACCCCTTCGCGCCGGCTCTCCCATCCTGTCAATTTCGTAAATCCTGTACGCTCGTACCGTAAAGCGCAGTCCACGCGAAAGGGCCGGCTCGTGAGGGCCGGCCCATCGCCGTAGTTTGAACACGCAGGGCGACCCAACCACCCGATCGGATCACCCTGCGTTATTTTGCTTACTTCGGCAGTTCGAAATTCGCGATCGCGTCCGCGATCTCGTCGTCGTTACCCGAACCCAGCTTGATCCACTGAAGATCGAAGCTCTGATCGGGTTTCTGCGTAACCTTCGCCGCGTACAACGTGCCGGCGCTCATGTCGCCCGCTTCGTCGGCCACGAACTTGAACATCACCGTGTTCGTGCCGTCGTCGCCGAAGTAGGCAGTCTTATTGTCGGGCAGCACCACGTTCATCTCGTGGCTGAAGCGGCCCATGGCGTAATGTTTCTGCACCACCGCGCCGGCCGTGTCGCCGTTCGGGTCGGGGGAGACTTCCACGATGTAGCCGTAGTCGTAGGGGTTCGCCTGCTTGCCCAGGTAAGCGGTCATCGGCGCAACGTTCTTCTTCCAGTCGGCCTGGGTGGCAAACGGCTCGTATTCTTCGCCGGTCATGCCGGTGTTCCACGGGGACACGATCGCGCCGCAGTTGTTCCACGTGCCGTTGACGCCCGAGAAGTCTACGTTCTCGCCTTCCAGCACGTCCCAGGTCTTGCCGTTGTTGCGGATGTACAGGCGGCTGACCGCGCCGGGCTGGCACTCATAGTTGGAGAAAAGATTGCCCTCACTGCCGTCATCCGCCGTCGGCAGCCACATGTTGCCGTCCGGGTGATTGCAGATAGCCAGAAGCTTGCCGTTCAAATCATTGACCTGGCCGAAGCGCTGCGCATGGATGTCGTTCGGAATGGTCATGCCCACGCGCGAGAGCACCTGATACTGGCCGGCGGCCGTCATCACGCGGCGCTGATCCTGGCCCTTGGGCGTTTCCATCGGTTTGAAAGCGTCGGTGGCCTTGAATCCGTTGACTACGCCGACCACCCCGCGATTGTAGGGGTAGAGATTCGAGCCCGACGGGTGCTGCACATTCAGGAAAACGGTCCCATCTTTGGCCGCGAAGAAGCCGGTGACTTCCGCGCCCAACGGCAGCGTCGCAAAGCGGTTGAGTTTCGTACCGTCCCACATCCACAGCACGTTGTTGACGTGATACGAGGTGTCCTCGCCGATCCACAGGCGGCCCTTGGTGTCCGTGAACACCGAATCAGGGTTGGCGACGTTGTTGGGGTCGCACTTGTCGCCCTTAGCCTCTTTATCGAAGGGGCCGCCGATGATCAGCGGTTTCAGGTTGCTGATGTTGTTCGTCGCGTCCACGTCCGCCGTATACACGATGCCGCACGGATTCTCCTCAAGTTGGATATCGCCCTTGCCGTCCGTCATGCCCTTGCCGATTTCGGTCATAGACATGTACAGCTTCTTGTTAACATCGTCATAGGCCACCCATTCCATCTTGCGGAACTCGGCGGTGGCGCCCAGCTTGGCCGCAACGGCCCGGCTCTCCAAAAACGACGCCACTGGATGATCCAGCGGCAACAGGGGCTGGTCGTCCTGCGCAAACGCGGCCGGCACGGCCACGCCGAGCAGCATCACGACGCTCAGCACAGCAAACAATAGCTTCATCCGACGCATGGTTCTTCTCTCCTCTAAATGTGATTATGGGCCATGATCGTAATCGAGCCACATTCGCATTCTAGAGGAGATTTGTTAAGAGAAGTACAAGACAATGTAAACCTGGGTGAGGAATTTGTTTAAGATCACTTAAATCGGTGGAGGCCAACCGGTCGCGCGACCGGTCGGCCTCCTTATTTCAGTCGTATGAATCTATTTCGGCATAGTCTCAGGCGACCTGGGGCAGGGCCGCCAGCGATGCCGCGAGTTCGTCCTCGGCCATGGTGTGGTTGGTCAGTTCGCCCGACAGATAGGCGTCGTACGCGGCCATGTCGAAATGGCCGTGGCCTGAGAAGTTGAAGAGGATCACCTTCTGCTCGCCGGTCTCTTTTGCGGCGAGGGCCTCGTCAATCGCGGCCCGGATGGCGTGGCTCGTCTCCGGCGCAGGGATGATCCCCTCGGTCTGTGTGAAGAGCATGGCGGCCTCGAAGCAGGGATTCTGCTGATAGGCGCGCGCCTCGATGTGCCCGCTTTCCACCAGCGCGGAAATGGCCGGGGCCATGCCGTGGTAACGCAGCCCGCCCGCATGGATGCCGGGCGGCACGAAGCCGTGGCCCAGCGTGTACATCTTCATCAACGGCGTCATACCCACGGTGTCGCCGAAGTCATAGGCGTATGGCCCGCGGGTGAGCGTCGGGCAGGAGGCCGGTTCGACGGCGATGACGCGCGTATCCAGCCCCTTGGTCAGCTTGTCCTTCAGGAAGGGGAAGGCCAGCCCGGCGAAGTTCGAGCCGCCGCCCACGCAGCCGATGACCGTGTCAGGATATTCGCCGATCTCGGCCATGGCTTCCAGCGCTTCCTCGCCGATGATCGTCTGATGCATCAGGACGTGATTCAGCACGGAACCCAGCGAATAACGTGCGTTGGGGTCGCTCACGGCTACCTCGACCGCTTCCGAGATCGCCATGCCCAGGCTGCCGGTGCTGTCAGGGTTCTGCGCCAGCAGTGCTCGGCCCGCGTTCGTCTTCGGCGATGGGCTGGGCGTCACCGAAGCGCCGTAAGCCTGCATTACCGAACGGCGATAGGGCTTCTGGTAGTAGCTCACTTTGACCATGAAGACTTCCACGGCGAGATCGAAAAAGGCCCCGGCGATCGCCAGCGCCGAACCCCACTGGCCCGCGCCCGTCTCCGTGATGAGGCGCTTGACGCCTTCGGCCTTGTTGTAATAGGCCTGCGCCAGCGCGGTGTTGAGCTTGTGGCTGCCGCTGGGGCTGGTGCTCTCGTTCTTGTAGTAGATGTGCGCCGGGGTGTCCAGCGCCTTTTCGAGCCGGACGGCGCGTACCAGCGGGGTGGGTCGCCACAGCCGGTACATATCCCGCAATTCCTCAGGGATCGGGATGTAGCGCTCCTGGCTCACTTCCTGCATGATGAGGCCCATAGGGAAGAGCGGGGCGAAGTCTTCGGGGCCGGCGGGCTGCTTCGTACCCGGATGGAGCGCGGGCGGCAATGGGGTCGGCAGGTCGGCCTGAATGTTGTACCAGTGGGTCGGGATGTGCGATTCGGGCAAAATAAGACGGTAATTCAGATCGGACATGGTGATTTCCTCCGGAAGAATTAGTTGGGGACGAGATGTCCCGGTGGAGGCGGGCCGCACACAGCGCGGAAAGTGGCTGAGGCTAAAATGAGGAAGGAATCGGCCCGCCGATGGACAACAAAAACCCCTGCCCCTGGTAAAAGGGGGCGAGGGTCCAATAACCTCCGCGGTGCCACCCCGATTAGGTCGAGAGATGCTCGGCCTCACTCGTTGCAGAGACGGGAACTGCGCGCTCCGGCTGCCATAGCCCGATCACATATTCCGATCTCCTCAGCCATGATAACGGTGGCGTCTCCGGCAAAGCCTACTTGAGCTCTCCCCGCATACTTGTAGTATCGCCCCTTGTGGGCGCAGCGACGGGCACGAGGCCCTGAACTACACTGGGGAAACCTTTTTGGCTTGCGGCTCCCCGGTCCATTCGGCGCGGGCGACGGCGTCTGCGTTTCAGCCTGGGGCAGACTCTCTGTGGCCTTATCTGCGCGCGTACTAGTCCGGTTCACAGCCTTTAGGTGCGCATATTCGATTGTTGCGCCGAATATAGCACAGAGCGGATGGCCTGTCAAAGTTCAGAAAGGAGCAAACGGTCCACGGCGCGTCACGTTGCAACAGGCAAACGCGCTTCGATCACGCCGCGCTTGCCGTTGATCAGCCAGTCGGGGTCTTCGGCGGCGGCCTGTTCGGCCTGGCCCGGCGCAAGCCCCACGATTAACTCGGCTTTGAGGGTGCGTAGCGCGGCGAGTGGCGCGGGAAAATAAGCCGTGGCCCGCTCGAACGGTGTGGTGGGCGGCCAGTGGGCGTCGCCCAACAGGCGGCGATAGTTGACGTCGCCCTTGAGGAACACCAGGTCGAACCGGCCCAACGCCGCGAACAGGTCATCGGGCAGCTCGAAGAAGAAGAGGCTGGTCGCATAGGCGGGGTGCGTCTCAAGGAGCAAGCGGCCCTGGCGGAGAGCGTCGCGCAGCCGTTGCGCCAGCGCGCGCGTGTCGCCGCCCGCAGCGTCCAGCGCGTCCAGCGCGTTGATCAAGTCTGCCACCATCGTGTCGGAGACGAAAAAGGGTTGCGGCTTCAGGTGAAGGTGGACGCGCGCCGCGGCCCCCGTATCGAGCAGCCAGTCTATCAACGCCAGATCCATGACCAGCTCCGTGCCCGCGTTGTCCATGATGAAGGCGATTTCCGCGCCGGGGTGGGCGCGCAGGTAGTCAGCGATGGCTGTCGTGTCGTCGCGCAGCAGATATTCGCGTTGCGAATGGGAGGCGGTTCCGCCCTCTTTTGCCGCGAGGTCGTAACTCAGGTCGGTGCGGTTGCCCCACAGGCTGGCGTGGATCAGCGCCTCGAAGCGCGCTTCCGGCTCAGCGGGCAGCGAATGGAGCAGGTTTGTGAGGGCGGCAGGGGCGGCGTCGGGCTGCCATTCCTGCTGCTTTTTCGCTGCAAATGGGTCGAAGCCGGCCCAGATGCCGGGCTGGAAGTAGCGGATCGCTTCCAGAATGCGGCGATAGAAGAAGGTCTCGGCCCAATACCACGGCACGTCGAGCCAGGTCTTGCCCAGATACGGGGCAGAAACGGCGTCCCAGAAGGCGCGGTCTGGTGCATTCTCGCGTAGTCCGCGAATATGGCCCGCAGTCAACTCGATATAAAGCTCTTCGAGGGCGGCGTGGATGTGCGGCGGGAAGGCATTCAGCTTGATGGTCTCGCGCAGGATGCCGGGCACGCGCACTTTGAGCGTGTTCTGCGCGAACGATCCCGGTTCGGAGGTCAGCAACAGCGGAGGGAGCGCCGCCTGATGCGCCCGGCGCAAATTCCGTTCGGTCATGGTGAATCCGCCGCACGCGCTGCGGCGGCCATGAGTTGGTCCAGCTCCAGCGGGACCGTCCCGCCGGAGTCGCGTGCCAGCGTCAGCGCGCCCTCAGGGCATTGATCCACGCAGACGCCGCACCCCATGCACGCCGCCGCGTCAATCACCGCCGGGCCGTCGCTCGCAGTGATGGCCCCAAACTGGCAACTCGCCTCACATGCGCCGCACTCGATACACAGGTCGGCCTCGACCTGAGGGAGATAGCCGGAGGCGGCCAGCATGGGCGTGCCATTGCGGTGCGCGTTCAGCGCGCCGCAGCAGCACGAACAGCAGTTGCAGATCGCATAGAAACGGCCCAGCATCGCGTCTTTGAAGAAGGCGTGCTGCACGTGGCCGCGCGCGTGCTCGGCGCTCAGGATCTCCGAGGCTTCATCGGAGGTGATGGGGCGGGCGCGCCCACCGTGATGTTCGAGCACGAAGCTGGCGAACGGCTCACCGACGATCAAGCAGACGTCCATCGGGAGGCAGGGGTTCGGGCGCGCTGCACGGCACGGGCATTCCAGCGCGACGATGTGATCGGGGTCGCGCAACACGATGTCACGCGCCAGCGTATAGGGCACGACGTGTTCCAGGTCACGCAACTCGACGTCGCGGTCCACCCGCACCAACTGCCGCGCCGCGTCGAGCGTGACCACCTTGCCGTGATAGGTATCGGCGAAGGTGTGACGCGGGGGTATATCCTCCCGTGGAGCCGCCGGTTTGCCGTAGCGGCTCAATGCTCCGGCCAGACATTTCAACGGTTTAGCAGGCCAGCGTTGCCCCGTGCCCAGCCCGATGTAGAGATAGATCCAGCGCCCATAGATGTATCCATGGAGCCAGGTCAGCGGGGAGCTGCCCGGCGCGTCGCGCGCCGCATCGAAGAACGCGCGGGTCGAAGGGCTGATCCTCGGAAATCGGAAAGGTTGTTTCATAATGGTCACGTGATTATAATGGCCCCAACCGGGCGCGGCAAATGCCAGGAAGCCCAGATTATCCTGTTTTTCCCTTCGTAGCCTGACCGGCCACTTCGTAGTGGCGGGGGTTGCCCGTGGGGGGGCCCAAAACGCAGTAGGCCGAACAAACTATGGTACAAAAGTAACATTTAGTGACTACTCATTGTGGAACTTGTTGCCAAAGAGGCGGAGGTGCTCTCGTTGAACCAGTACTTTGCCGCAATCTTTCAGGTTGCGCGGGGGGTTGCGTATGTGCCCCACGCCCGGCGGCGT